>JBGSKT010000607.1:0-2782 GCA_041741075.1 Lysobacterales bacterium | reverse complement strand
GGCCATCGGCGCGCAGGCTGACCGGACGCTCGCGGTCGCTGCCGGCGGCCGCGAGCAGCGCGGACTTGATCGATTCCAGGGCCGGATTCAATACCTCGTTCGGACCGATATAGGTGCGGCCATCGGCGTCGATCACCACGGTCAGCGTCTGCTGGTCGACCGCGGTTACTTCGCTCGAAGCCTCGGGCAATTGCACGCGCATCAACGAACGTTTTTCGAAGGTCGCGGTCATCACGAAGAACATCAGCAGGGTCAGCATCACGTCGATCAACGGGATCACATTGATCTCGAACTCGTCGCCGCTGCCGCGCTGGGTGAACTTCATTTCACCGCCCGCCGCGCCGGAGTGAGCACCGGCTGTTCCAGTTCGATCGCATCGATCAGATCGACCACCTGGCGCTCCATCGCCACCCCCAGCGTCGCCACCCGGCCGCGCAGATACCGGTGCATGATGTAGGCCGGAATCGCCACGAACAGACCCGAAGCGGTGCAGACCAGGGCTTCGCCAATGCCACCGGCCATCTGCGCGGCATCGCCGATGCCATGCGTCATCACCGCCAGGAACATGTTCATCAAACCGATCACGGTACCGAGCAGGCCGAGCAACGGAGCGACCAGGGCGATCGTGCCCAGCGCATTGAGAAACCGTTCGAGCCCGTGCATGACGTGGCGACCGGCATCCTCGACCCGTTCCTTGATCGCCTCGCGGCCCAGATGACGCGCGCGCAATGCCGCCGCGAACACCTCGCCCAGCGGTGAGTTTTCAGACAGCGCCTTGATGTGGGATTCCTCCAGGCGACGGTTCTGGCTAGCCCACGCCTTGACCTCGGCGCTGAGATTCGGCGGCAGCACTTCGGACAGCCTGAGCGACCATAGACGCTCGAGAATGATGCCCAGCGCCAACACCGCAGCAATCCCGATCGGGATCATCGGTTTACCACCCGCGGCAAGCAATTCCAGCACGCGCACTCTCCTCAAGCGGATTCAGACCGCGGAATCATAACAACCGCAGGCGGGAAGCGGGGAAGTGGTCGGGAGTCGGGAGTCGGAAAAAGCCGTCACCCCGGCGAACGCCGGGGCCCAGTGTTGGGGCCTACCGCAGCGTCCGAAACTGGGTCCCGGCTTGCGCCGGGACGACGGCTCTTCCCCCCTCCCGCCGCCCAACTCCGCATCCCCACTTCCCGGCGCCCGGCTCCCGCGCACAGCGCCACAGCCGTTACCATGCCGGCCTTATCCGAAATCGCGAAACCGATACGCAATGGATCAGGCACAGGAGCTGCTGCAACGGGTCTTTGGCTATCCCGAATTCCGCGGTCCGCAGGCGGAGATCATCGCCCACCTGGTCGCCGGTCGAGACGCCATGGTGTTGATGCCGACCGGCGGCGGAAAATCGCTGTGCTACCAGATTCCCGCCCTGCTTCGACCCGGTTGCGGCGTGGTGATATCGCCCCTGATCGCGCTGATGCAGGACCAGGTCGCGGCGCTCTGCGAGCTCGATGTGCGCGCGGCCTTCCTCAACTCCGCGCTGGACGCGGCGGCGGCCGCGGCGGTCGAAGCACGCTTGCTGGCCGGCCAACTGGACCTGCTCTATATCGCCCCGGAACGGCTCAACACGGCGCGCTGCCTGGAGCTGCTGGCGCGCGCCCGGATCGCCCTGTTCGCGATCGACGAGGCGCACTGCGTCAGCCAGTGGGGGCACGACTTCCGGCCGGATTATCTGGGCCTGTCGGTGTTGCACGAACGTTTCCCCGAGGTGCCGCGGATCGCGCTCACCGCCACCGCCGATGAAATCACCCGCGCCGATATTCGCGAGCGTCTGCAATTGCAGGACGCGCGGCTGTTCAGTGCCAGTTTCGACCGCCCCAATATCTGTTATCGGATCAATGCCAAAGGCAGCAAACCGAGCGCGCAGTTGTTGGATTTCCTTGCCCAGCGTCGCGGTCAGGCAGGCATCGTCTATTGCCTGTCGCGCCGTAGCGTCGACGAAACCCGGATCTGGCTGGTGCAGGAGGGGTTTCCAGCACTGGCCTATCACGCCGGCATGGACACCGGCGCACGCGCCGCCAACCAGACGCGCTTCCAGAGCGAAGACGGCATCCTCATGGTCGCCACCATCGCCTTCGGCATGGGCATCGACAAACCGGACGTGCGTTTCGTCGCCCACCTCGACCTGCCCAAAAGCATCGAGGGCTACTACCAGGAGACCGGCCGTGCCGGGCGCGATGGACTGCCGGCCGAAGCCTGGCTGCTGTATGGCATCGGCGACATCATGCAGCAGCGACGCTGGATCGACGAATCCGAGGCGAGCGAGGCGCACCAGCGCCTGTCGCGACAAAAACTCGACGCCCTGGTCGAACTGTGCGAAACCGTGGACTGTCGGCGCCAACGCCTGCTCGGCTACTTCGGCGAGTCGATCGCGCCCTGCGGCAATTGCGACAACTGCCTCACACCGCCCGCCACCGTTGATGCCAGCGAAGCGGCGCGGCTGGCCCTGAGCGCGGTCTATCGCACCGGCCAGCGTTTCGGGGTGCTGCATGTGATCGATGTATTGCTCGGTAAATCCAGTGAGCGCATGAGTTCCTTCGGTCATGATCGGCTGGCGTTGTTCGGCAAGGGCCGGGACCAGCCGCAGAGTTTCTGGCGCGGCCTGTTTCGCGCCCTGATCGGCCAGGGTCTGCTGGTCGCCAATCCGAACCTGCCGGGCACCCTGCGCCTGCACGAGAGCGCGCGCGAACTGTTGAACGGCAGCAGTGAATTGCGGGTCCGCGCAGCCCAGCCGCGC
>JBGSKT010000606.1:0-1550 GCA_041741075.1 Lysobacterales bacterium | reverse complement strand
CGGCCATCATTTCAACGGCCGGTTTAATTTGCAGTTTGGCGCGCGGCGAAAGAAACTCGCTGGTGAAAATTGCCGCCAGCAGCGCGACCGGCACCAGTGCCATTCCGGCACCGGCGGTGGCCTTGGCTGCTTCCGGCAATTACGAGGCCTACCGCGCGGCCACATCGCTCACCGGGCTGGAAGCCGGCACGGTGGCCAATGTCGGCGGCAGTCAGCCGCACCAGAACATGCAGCCATTCCTGACCATCAGCTTTTGCATTGCCCTGCAGGGCATCTTCCCGTCACCGAACTGAGGACCCAACCATGGCACAGCCTTATGTGGGCGAAATTCGCATGTTCGCCGGCAATTTCCCGCCGGCCGGCTGGATGTTCTGCAATGGCACACTGTTGCCGATCTCCGAGAACGAAACCCTGTTCCAGTTGATCGGAACCACCTATGGCGGCGACGGGCAGAGCACCTTTGGGCTGCCGGATCTGCGCGGTCGCCTGCCGATCCACCAGGGCACCGGGCCCAGTTTGCCGAACTTCATACTGGCCGAAACCGGTGGCAGTGAAGAAGTGACGCTGACCACCAACCAGATTCCCTTGCACACCCACCCGCTGCTCGGTTCCACCGATGTCGCGAGCACGGTCAACCCGGGCGGCAATGTGATCGGCACGCCGCTGACCGCCACGCCGTTCTTTGCGGCATCGCCGAATGTGGCGCTGGCACCGCAGTCGATCAGCTCGGTCGGTGGCAGCCAGCCGCACAGTAATTTCCAGCCCTACCTGTGCGTTGATTTCATCATCTCCTTGTTCGGCATCTTCCCCTCGCCGACCTGAGCCGCGGTGGCCCGCCGCCGGCCACAGACCCACGCCAATCCATGAAATCGACGCGTCAATCCGAGGAGTTTCCCCATGGCTGATCCCTTCGTCGCCGAAATCCGTGTGTTCCCGTTCAACTTTGCTCCCAAGGGCTGGGCGTTCTGCGATGGCCAATTGCTGCCGCTGTCGCAGAACACCGCCTTGTTCTCGCTGCTCGGCACCACTTATGGTGGCAACGGCAAGAGCAACTTCGCCCTGCCCGATCTGCAAGGACGGGCGCCGATGCACCCCGGCCAGGGCCCAGGCCTCAGCTTGCACGATCTGGGCGAGACCGGCGGCAGCGATACGGTGAGCCTGCTCGAATCGGAGATGCCCAGCCACAGCCACACGCTGATGGCCCGCAACGACAACGGCGAAGACCGTACCGTCGGTCCGACCGAGGCGCTGGCGCGCTCGACCGGGGGGCTGCTGTTCGGCGCGCCGACCGGGCTGACCGCGATGGCCGATCAATCGCTTCCGCCCGCTGGCGGCGACCAGCCGCACAACAACCTGATGCCCTTCCTGACGCTCAACTTCTGCATCGCCCTGCAGGGCGTGTTCCCGCCGCGGACCTGAGGACTGGCCATGCAACGTCGAAACTTTCTACGCAATACCGGCCTGGCCGGCGCCGCCGCGCTCGCCACCCTGCACCTGCCGGCGCTGGCCCGGGTAAACCTGGCTGAGGGTGCCCGATTGCGCACCAGCCT
>JBGSKT010000605.1:0-2003 GCA_041741075.1 Lysobacterales bacterium | reverse complement strand
TGGGCACGGTGGCCATGGCGCGTACCGGTGATCCGCACTCGGCCACCGCCCAGTTTTTCATCAACGTCGCCGACAACCATCGCCTGGATTTCGTCAGCAAGGCCAATGGCATGACCTGGGGCTATGCGGTGTTCGGTCGGGTGGTCGAAGGGATGCCGGTGGTGATGGCGATCAAGGATGTCGAACGCGGCGCCCAAGGCCCGTTCGCCAGCGATGTGCCGGTCTCGCCGGTGCTGATCATCAAGGCCGAACTGATCGACTGAGCCCGCACGGAGCGCGGCAGAACCGGATCGGTTCGCCGTGCCCGGCGTGCCTGGATTGGCGCAGATGGCGACCCTGTTCCTGTCCGATCTGCACCTGGACCCGAGCCGCACCGATATCGCTGCCACCCTGACCGGGCTGCTGCGCGGCGCGGCGCGGCAGGCGACGGCGCTGTACATCCTGGGCGACCTGTTCGAGGCCTGGATCGGCGACGACGACCAAGACCCGCTCGCCGCTGCCGTCGCCACCGAACTCTGTGCGCTGTCGGCGAGCGGCGTGCCGGTGTACTTCCAGCATGGCAACCGCGACTTCCTGCTCGGACCGCAGTACGCCTCCCGCGCCGGAACGCAACTGCTTGGCGAACATCACCGGATCGACCTGTACGGAGTGCCGACCCTGCTGCTGCACGGTGACACCCTGTGCAGCGACGATCACGATTACCAACGATTGCGGCGGGAATGGCGGGTGCCGGCCTGGCAGGCGGCATTCCTGGCGCAGACGCTGGATCAGCGCCGCGCCTTCGCGGCGCAGGCCAGGACCGAAAGCCGCGCCCATACCGCGACCGCTGCGAGCGCAATCATGGACGTGAATGCCGCGGCGGTCGACGATTGTTTTCGTCGCCACGGCGTCAACCGCATCATCCACGGCCACACCCACCGACCCGCGATCCACCCGGAGCAGCGCATCGACGGTCGCGCCTGCCAGCGCATTGTGCTCGGCGACTGGCACCGTTCCGGTAGCGTGCTGCGGGTGAGCGAAAGTTCGGTCGAACTGCTCGAACTGCCATTGCCGCCAGCCCGTCACCTCCAGGAGTAGACAAGATGATCGGCCGATTGCGCGGCACCCTGATCAGCAAACAAGCCCCGGCCCTGCTGCTGGAGGTCAATGGTGTCGGCTACGAGCTGGAAGTGCCGATGTCGACCTTTTACGAATTGCCGGAGACCGGCCGCGAGGTCACCCTGATCACCCATTACGCGGTCAAGGAAGACGGCGTCAGCCTGTACGGATTCCAGCACGAGACCGAGCGCATGCTGTTTCGCAGCCTGCTCAAGGTCAGTGGCATCGGCGCCAAGACTGCGTTGTCGGTCCTGTCCGGGGTTTCGGTGGCCGACTTCGCGCGGCTGGTCGCGAGCGGCGACAGCGGCGCCCTGGTGCGCATTCCCGGGATCGGCAAAAAGACCGCCGAACGCATCCTGCTGGAATTGCGCGACCGGGTCGAGCACCTGGCCGACGGCAGCCTGCCAGCCCGCGCCGGCAAGACCACACTCGCCCGCGATCCACTGGCCGAAGCCAGCGCGGCCCTGGTCCAATTCGGTTACAAGCCGGCCGAAATTACCCGGCTGCTGAACGCCGCCGCCGAACCCGGCGACAGCGCCGAAGCCCTGATCCGCAAGGCGCTCAAGGCGGCGCTGCGCTGATCAGAGGACAGAGGACAGACGCAAGGCCAACGGCAAAACTTCGTCGTCCCGGCGAACGCCGGGACCCAGAGCATCACCCAGTCGCAGATCCACCACTGGGCCCCGGCCTGCGCCGGGGTGACGGCTTTCTGTCGTCCCGGCGAACGCCGGGACCCAGAGCATCACCCAGTCGCAGATCCACCACTGGGCCCCGGCCTGCGCCGGGGCGACGCCTTTCCGTGCTCTGTCCTCTGTCCTCCGTCTTGCGTCCTCTGAAAAGGTACACTAGCCGCCTGAGTTCCTGCTTTCGGCGCTGCCGCTGATCTGATGCATTCCCCCAACGAG
>JBGSKT010000604.1:0-4931 GCA_041741075.1 Lysobacterales bacterium | reverse complement strand
GTCGGCTTCGGCGGTGGCCTGCTGTTGCTGTGGTTGCTCACTGGCCGCCGCGGGCGTGTGCGGGTGAGCGCGCGCGGGCACGCCTGGCTGTTTCTCGCTGCGGTCTTCTTTGCGCTCGACCTGTGGTTCTGGCATCGCGCGATCCGTTATCTCGGCCCCGGACTCGCCACCCTGATGGCCAATCTGCAGGTGTTCGGCATGGCGCTCGCCGGGATGCTGATCTACCGCGAGCGGCTGGGCGCCCGCTTCCTGTTCGGACTGCTGCTGGCGGTCAGCGGCATGTGGTTGCTGGTCGGACGCGGCTGGTCCGGCCTGAGCGCCGATATGCATGCCGGGGTCTGGCTGGGGCTCGCCACCGCCGGCGTCTACGTCGGCTATCTGCTCAGCATGCAGGTGGCACAACGCCTGCCCGGCGGGCCGCGGCCGGAATCCAGCGTGCTGTGGATATGCGTGTGGACGCTGCCGATGTTCGGCGCACTGGCCGTGGCCGAGGGCCAGAGCCTGGCCATTCCGAGCTGGCGCGATCTGAGTGTGTTGCTCGCTTATGGCGCCATCGCCCAGGTCGCCGGCTGGTTGTTCATCGCCCGCGCCATGCAGGCGCTGCCGGCTTCGCGGGTCGGGCTGATGCTGCTTGCGCAACCCACGGTCGCCTACCTGCTCGGCGTGCTGGTGTTTGGCAAGCCGCTCGGCGTGGTCGAGATGGTCGGGGTCGGCCTGTCGCTGAGCGGGATCTTTCTGGGTGGGGTCAGGCGCTGATGGCTGGGATTGGCGCTGTGCGAGGCGAACCGGCACGATGTCAATGCAACCGAAGTGCTCACGCAACACAACACAAGTGTTAAAATGCCTCGCGTGAACAGCAAGCAATTCAAGTAATGGCTCGCCGAACAGGGTGCGATCTTCAGGCCCGGCAAGGGCGGGCATCTGAAGGTGTTCTTGAACGGCAAGCAGACCGTGCTGCCGATGCACGGCACCAAGGAGATCGGCAAGGGACTGGAACACTCCATCAAGAAGGATTTGGGCCTGAAGTGAGACCTGTCATGAGCGTGAACCTGAATTACCCCGTCACCCTGGAACCGGATACCGATGGATCGGTGTTGGTGAGCTTCGCGGACGTGCCGGAGGCACACACCTTCGGTGAGGACGAAGCCGAGGCATTGCTGCGCGCTGTGGATGCGCTGGAAACGGCGCTGTCTTTCTACACCGACGCCGGACGCGATCTGCCGCGGGCGGGCAAGGTCAAGCGCGGTCAGCGCGCGGTGCGGCCATCCGCGCTGGCCTGCATCAAGCTCTCGATCTACCAAACGATGCGTGACGAGGGCGTGAAGAAGAGTGAGCTGGCGCGGCGATTGGGCTGGCACATGCCGCAGGTGGACCGGCTGCTCGATCTCAATCATGCGTCGCGGTTGGACCAGGCGGAGGCGGCCTTGGCCTCGCTGGGGCACCGGCTGAACGTGTCGGTGGCGTAGCCCGGATGAAGCGCAGCGGAATCCGGGAAGCGGAATCCGGGAAGCGGAATCCGGGAAGCGGAATCCGGGAAGCGGAATCCGGGAAGCGGAATCCGGGAAGCGGAATCCGGGAAGCGGAATCCGGGAAGCGGAATCCGGGAAGCGGAATCCGGGATGATCGCTTGGTGCCTGATCGACCCTGTTGAGAGGTGAGCCAGAATGAGTTTGCTTTCGGACAATGCCACCCACTTCGTGCATGGCCGACCCTTGACCGGCGAATTTCCCGGGCTGCGGCGGGTGTTGTTTGGCATGGGCTGCTTCTGGGGAGCCGAGCGCAAGTTCTGGGCGCTGGATGGGGTGTACACCACGGCGGTCGGTTACGCCGGCGGGAACACCGATGACCCCGACTATCGCTCGGTCTGCGCCGGCGACAGCGGCCACGCCGAAGTGGTGCTGGTGGTCTACGATCCGGCCCGGATCGCGTTTTCGGCCTTGCTGCGGATGTTCTGGGAAAACCATGATCCGACCCAGGGCATGCGCCAGGGCAATGACCGCGGCAGTCAGTACCGATCGGTGATTTACCTGGATGACGAGGCAGAGCGGGCCGTGGCCGAGGCCAGCCGGCAGGCCTATCAGGCGCGGCTCGACGCTGCGGGTTTCGGCGCGATCAGCACCGAAATCGGCAGCGGCCAACGTTTCCACTACGCCGAGGATTACCACCAGCAGTATCTGGCCAAGAATCCTGCCGGTTATTGTGGGCTGGGCGGGACCGGCGTCGTCTGCAGCGCCTGATCAGTGCGACGCCGCGGGGTGACCGGGCAACGGTCGAGGCAATACCCGCACCGACTCCACCCACATCAGTTCACAGGCGCCACCGCCGCTGTCCTTGCGGGTCAGAGAGCTACGCCAGTGCCAGCCATCGTCACGGTTGGCCTCGACCAGGCTGCCGGTCAATTCGGCCAGTTCCCCCACGCGCAATGCGGCGATTTTGCCGGCGATCACCGAGTTGGCCGGAATCAGGTGGGTATTGCTGGCCGAAGCCTCGATCTCCGCTTCCGGAAGCGGCGGCAGTTCGCTCCAGTGCCACAGCAGAAAGCGCCCGCTCTGGCGCAAATTGAGCTGATCGATTACGGCGCTGTCGGACATGCGATCCCAGCCCAGCCCAAGATCGTAGGGTGCCAGCGCGGCACCGGCGTCGAAACGGTAGCGGCTGCTGGCCAGCACGCGCCCGGCGATCCGATAACGGGCCAGCGGGCGCAGGCTGAAATCCTGAAAGCGGAATGCGGGTGTGTTGCCGGGAAGGTCGATCTGTTCGGGCGCTTCGGCGATCAATACCCCGGGTGTACGGGCGATCGGGCGGTGTTGCCACCAGTCGGCGCCAGCCCAGAGCACGGCAACCGCAACAACGATGCGCCAGGCAGGATGCATCGGTTTGGTTCAGTCCTGCCCGGACAGCAACAGCCGGGCGCGGGGCGCAGGGATGCCGAGGGTTTCCGGATAACGCGGGTCATCGACGCCCAGCGTCAGCAGCGCATCGGCCTGCATCGCCTGGCGCACCTGCGCATCGATTGGAAAGCGCAGGAAATGTACCGCCGAGGTCTTGTGCTCATTGCTGCGCTGGAGGTCCTCGTCGGCGCTGGCAAAATGCTTCGCGCCGGTGCCCGCCTGCAGGAACAGCCGATGCTCGATGCCGCGCCAGGCGGCCAGCATCTGCGCGCGTTGCACTGCATCAGGAAATTCGATCAGCAGGGTCGCCTTGAGATTGTCGGCATCGGAGATCAGCGGGTTGTAGGTGTCGAGTTCTTCCTGGATCGCCTCCGGCTCGAAAATCCGCTCGATACGCAGCATTTCCTGCACCTGGTATTGCACGCTGAGGCGATCTTCAAACAGCAGGGTCATGTGTTCGCCCAGGGCGAACGAACGCTCGCGCTTGTGCGCGATCGCGCGGGCGCGAAAGGCGCTGCGTTCGCTGGCGTAGGCTTCGAGCGACAGCAGGTCGTTGCGGATCAGTGCTTGGCGGGACGCGGTGCTCATCGTGGCTTCCTGTGCTTCGGCTGCTTGTGTAGTCAGGACGGTGGATGCGCTGCGCTGTCTTCTGGAAATCCATAGGCCAGGCGCAGCAGCGACAGCGGGTGGCTGGCTGCGGGTTTGCCGGGTACGCCGTCGGCGATGTGTGCCGCCGCCATCGGGCAATCGCTGGTGAAGTGACGCGCGTCGGCTTTGGCGACACGGTCGGAGACCGGTTTGGCGATTTTGCGCGCCAGTGGGTAGGTTGCGGTCTTCACGCCATAGGTGCCGTCGTGGCCGGAACAACGTTCGATCAGGGTGAATTCGGTGCCGGGAACCAGGGCCAGGATGTCGCGGGTCTTGGGGCCGATGTTCTGTACGCGCTGATGGCAGGGCAGGTGATAGGCGACACGGCCCAGGGCATGGACGAAGTCGGTGTTGAACAGGCCGGCCTGGTGCCGGTGCATCAGGTATTCAAAGGGGTCGAAAATGGCGCGCTTGACCCGCGCCACATCGGGGTCGTCCGGAAACATCAGCGGCAGTTCCTGCTTGAACATCAGCACGCAGGACGGAATCGGCGCGACGATGTCGAAGCCCTGGTCGATCGCCTTGATCAACTGGGGAATGTTGGCGTCCTTGTAGCGTGCCACCGTGTCCAGATCGCCGAGTTCGAGTTTGGGCATGCCGCAGCATTGTTCGCGCTCAACCAGGGCGACTTCGATCGCGTTGTGCCGGAATACCGTGACCAGATCATCGACCACCTGCGGCATGTTGACATTGCCATAGCAGGTGACGAATACCGCGACCTTGCCACGGGTCGGGCCGGCGCTGGTGACGGTCGCCGCATGGGCGGATGTGAAGCGACGCCGCGCCGTCTGCTGGTGATAGATCGGAAGCACCGCGTCCGGGTGTACGCCCAGGGATTTGTCCAGCAGTTTGCGCAGGGTTGGGCTGCGGTTGGCGGCGTTGACCGCCGTCACCACGATCGGGATGCTGGCCAGTTTGCCGACCGCGGTGGTCGACGAGAGGATTTTTGCCGCTGTGCTGGTCGCACCCAAGCGGTGCCGGATTGCCTTGGCGCGCAGCATCAGATGCGGGAAATCCAGGTTCCACGGGTGCGGCGGCACGTAGGGGCACTTGGTCTGGAAGCACAGGTCGCAGAGGAAACACTGATCGACCACTTTGGCGTAGTCGGCCTTGGCGACGCCATGCACCTCGCCGTCGGTGCTGGCATCGACCAGATCGAACAGGGTCGGGAACGACTGGCACAAACTGACGCAGCGCCGACAGCCGTGGCAGATGTCGAAGGCCCGTTCGAGTTCGCGGTCGAGTGCTTGCTGGTCGTAAAAGGCGGGGTTGTGCCAATCCAGCGGGTGCCGGGTCGGCGCGTCCAGGTTGCCTTCGCGGCTGCCGGGCGGGTGGGCGGACATGGGCTTGCCTCGATCAGGGCGATGCGGTGGGCGAGTCGGCGCTGGCCGC
>JBGSKT010000603.1:0-6012 GCA_041741075.1 Lysobacterales bacterium | reverse complement strand
GGCGCGGAATTCGTCCGCCAGTCGCACGTCCAGCAATTGCACTTCGGCGCCGACCTCCTCCAGTGTTACCTCGCGCAGCAGCGGCGCTTTCAGCAGACGGTCGAAGTCGCGGCCCTCGATCCGCATCAGCTGGACATCGCTCAACGCCCGCACCGACGCATTGCGTGGCGCCGCCGCCAACAGCGCTTCTTCACCAAAGCCGCAACCGACGCCGAGTTCGGTGACCAGCTCTTCCTGGCCGTCGCCGGCAGGCTCGCGCAGCACCTGCACGCGACCCTGGGTGATCAGAAAGTAGGCGTCGCCGACCCCGCCCTGACGGATGATGTACTTGCCGGCGGCCACCGCACGCGGCTGCATGCAGGCGAACAACTGGGCGATGTTTGCGGCGGGAATCCGATGAAACGCCGGATGCTGCAGCAGCGCCGTCATCCAGTCATCGGATTCGGCAGCACCGCTGGCAGCGGACCCGAGCTCGGACACCTCGACGCCACCGGTCTGCGACCAGGTCAACACCAGATCCAGCTGTTCCCGGTCGATCAGCAGGATCTGCGAGTCGCGCCGGCAGGTCGCCGTCACCTGGCGCTGCGACCCCTGACTGAGCGGGTGCAGCGCTTCCGGGGTGCCGGCGCGCAGCAGCCGTGCGTCGCGGCCATCAAACAATTCCACTTCACCGGCCAGCAGATAGGGCACGGTGCGCGCCGCTTCACCACGGGCGAATGGGCACTGGCCGGCCGCATAATTGCCTACCCGCGCGCGTTTGGCCAGCTCCGCCCGGTCGGTGGGCAGCAAGGCCGCCAATGGCACCAGATTTCGTAAAACGCTCAGATTGACCATCACTCACGATTCATTCGCGTGTACCACGATTCCTACCTACCACTGACCGTACAGCATTCCCACTTTCAGCGCAGCGGTCAAGGCCGTAGTGGCGTAGGGTGGATAAGTACCGCGCATCCACCGGCGGTGGGTGAATCGTCAAAAGTTCTAACGCAAAGACGCAGAGACGCAAGGCCGCTCTTGTAGGAGCGACGGCACGTCGCGACTGTCGCCGGTAGGGACGGTCGCGACGCAGGCGTCGCTCCTACAACGGCGGCTGACAGTCGCGACGTGCCGTCGCTCCTACATTCCTCCATACCGCACCGGCCGGAAATGCAGAAGGGCGGCCCAGGGGCCGCCCTTCTGGTCAAACCGTCGAGCGAAGATCAGAACTCGTAACGGAATCCGATCTGTGCCGACCAGCGCGACTCGCCGGCTACGTCGCGACGGCCATCCGAGGGCAGCGATTCGGCACCGGTGCCTTCGTTGACGAAGTTGGACACGTCGAACACGAACTGGCCGGTGGCCGGGTCGATACCGCCGAAACGGGCGGTGGAAAGTGCGTTGGGGAAGGAAACTTCGTTGATGTGGCCCCAGTCCTTGTCGATCAAGTTGCCGATGTTCTGCACATCGAGGAAGAACTGCGCCTTGTTGCCCCAGCCGCCCGGGATATCCTGGGTGATGCGCAGGTCGAGCTGGCTGACCCAGTCGTCGCGGTCGGTGTTACGGCCGGCCACTTCGCCCTGGTGGGTACGCAGGTAGTTGTTGTTCTCGATGAAGCTGCGGAACGCGGCGATATCCGCGGCCGAGGACGCGGCGGTGAACTTGACCTGACCTTCGAGCGGGATGAACAGCAGGTCGTTGCCATTGATGCCGTCGCCATTGGCGTCGCCGTTGAAGGTGTAGCTGCGCGGACGACCGGTACGGCCTTCATAGAACAGGCCGAAGGTGGTGCCCCACTCGTCTGCCCACGGAATCCGGTAGGTGACCACACCGGTGATGCGGTCGCGGGTTTCCGAGCGGGCGGTGGCATTGATTTCTTCATTCGGATTGAACACGGCGCGGTTCCGCCAATTGGAGAACGCGACCGAGGACGTGGCTGGGCTGGTTTCGTTGGAATCACCATAGGTATAGGCAATCTTGGCGCCCCAGTTGTTCTCGAACGGCTTCTCCAGCGACAGGGTGACGTTGTTGGCCTCGCCCTTGCTGGTATTGCCGAGCAGGATCACGTTGTTGAACGAACGGTTGCGGCCATTGCGGCTCTGGTTGCCACCGGTGGTGCCGTTGGAGTTGAAACCACCTGGATCCAGCCGCGTCCAGAATGCCTGGCGGCCGTCCGGCAGGATGCCGGTCGGGTCGCCCAGGTTGAGATTGGTGAAGGTGACCGCCTGGTTGACCTTGTTGTGCAGGTATTCAAGTCCACCCACCAGGCCGTACCAGGGCAGCTCGCGTTCGAATGCCAGGTTGCCCTTCCATACCGTCGGCTGCTGGAAGCCCGGGTCGAGGAAGTCGACATTGGCCGCGGGCGGGGTCGCCGCCGGCGCGACCTGGTTGTCCGGATCGGCGTTGAAGCCGTTGCCGTTCTGGCCCGGGAAAATGGTGCTCAGCACGCCCGGGTTGGAGAAGATGTTCGACACCCACACGCCCGGGGCCGAGCCCTGGAACAGGCCGAAACCACCGCGCAACTGGGTCTGGCGCTCGGTATCGAAGGTGTAGTTGAAGCCGAACCGCGGCTGCACCGTGGTATCGCCGTCATTGGTCGAGGTGTTGTCCAGACCAAAAGCGGTCTGCGCCGCTGGATTGGCTTGCGGCTGATTGTCGACGATGGTGCGGTCGATACGGATGCCGTACATCAGGTTCAGGTTCTGGTTGACGGTCCAGGTGTCCTGCAGAAACAGGCCCAGATTGCCGAACTCGAAGTTGGCGGCGGCGTCGCGCACATCGCCCGAGTTGGAGCGCTGCAGGGTGAAGAAGCGCCAGTTCTGCGCGGCAAAGTCGTCGATGCTGTTGAACGTGTAATTGCCGAACACATCCTGCAGGAACAGGTTGAACACGTCGTTCCGCTCGAAATCACCACCGAAGCGGACCACATGGTCGCCGGTGAAGTAGTCGCCAGCAAAATAGGCAGTCAGGGTATCGACGCCAAGGATGTTAGCCTGGCGCGAGCGCTCGGTACCGAAGAACACGCCGGTGCCCGATGGCACGTTCACGCGTACCTGCGGCGCACGCACGTCAAAAGTCGGCTGCGAGTCGTACTCGGAATAGGAGACGTTGAACTCGGTCGAGAAGTTGTCGGTCCAGTTGCTGTACAGCAGGGCCGCGTAGCTCTTGAAGTCGATGCTGTCCTGGTAGTGGTTGGACGAGAACGAGAACGCGGTGCGGCTCAAATTGGGCAGCCGCTGGATATCGCCATTGGTTTCGTTGTAGCGCAGGGTCAGCCGGTGGCGGTCGTTGATGTTCCAGTCGACCTTGGCGAAATATTTCTTGTCGGTGTTGTCGGCGCCGCCCACACCCGGTGTTCCCGGGTCGAGGCCAAAGCCGCGCGCGATGTCGCCAATCCGGTCCAGGTCGGCCTGGGTCACGCCGCGGGCGACGGTGCTGGCGCCCGATCCTTCGATGCCCACGTCCGGGGCGATCTTGCTGCGCTGGAACTCTTCGTAGCCGAGGAAAAAGAACAGGGTGTCCTTGATGATCGGGCCGCTGAGGTAGGCGCCGACGGTGTATTCGTCGTCGAACGCGGTGAACTCGGAGGGATCATCCCCGACCAGATTATGGTCGCGATAGACGCCATAGGCGGAGCCGTGGAATTCGTTGCCACCGCTCTTGGTGACCGCGTTGATGTTGGCACCGATGAAATCCTTCTGGGTCACGTCGAAATCGGAGATGCCGACGTTGAACTCCTGGATCCAGTCGATCGAGATCGGGTTGTTGACCGCCGGCAGGCCGGACGCATTCAGACCGAACTGGTCATTGGTCGGTACGCCGTCGATGCGGATGTTGTTGAAGCGGTTGTTCTGGCCGGCGGCGGAAATCTCGCCGCGTTCCTTGTCGGTCTGCACGATGCGCGGATCGAAGCGCACGTAATCCTGGATGCTGCGCCCGATCGACGGCATTTCCTGGATCTGTTCGACGGTGATGTTGGTCTTCGCGCCCATCTTGTCCGGCGAGAACACACTGGCGATGCCGGTGCCGACCACTTCCAGCGCTTCCAGCTGGGTGGCGTCCGGATTCAGGGTCAGGTTGACCGAGGTGATGTCGCTCAGCACCAGGAAGATGTTGCTCTTCGAGGAATTGACGCTGCCATCCTTGCTCGCCGACACTTTGTACGGGCCGCCGACACGGAGTCCACGGGCGGCAAAGCGTCCGTCGGCGTCGGTGGACACGGTGTTGGTGCTGCCCGAGGGCGCATGGACGATTTCGATCGTGGCGCCGGAAACCGGATTGCCCTGGTCATCAACAATGCGGCCCGCCACGCCGGCCGCCGTACTCTGCGCAAAGGCAGGTACCGCAGCGAACAGGGCAAGCAGCAAAACCAGTACGACACGCACTGCGTTTGGCTTGAACATGGATTCACCTATCGTCAGAAGTCAACAAGAAGACACGAAATACACACTTGCAAGTCCCCAGAACCGGATTCCGCAATCGGGTTCAGCTCGCTATGCAGCGGTGAGGGATTAACGACAGTTTAACCCCATCGCATGACAGATTGCTAACACTTGCGTTGCCGACCCGGGTCTGCACAGCAAAATGCTTCTGTTTCAGGTAGTTGGACAGCCGCCCAGGGCCTTTGCCCGCGGTCTCAATGGGCTACCGGCGCCAACAGCACCGCGACCACGCCATCCAGCAACATCTGCACGGAGACCGCGACCAGCACCATGCCCATCAGCTTCTCCAGCGCCTGCAGCACGCTGTCCCCCAGCCAGCGGTACAGCACGGTGGCGCCAAACAGCACGGCCGCGGTGCCCAGCCAGGCGGCTAGCAGCGCCAGGGTCCAGTCGGCCATGCGCTCCGCCTGCTGGTGACCCATCAGCATCAGCATGGCCATGGTCGAAGGCCCGGCCACTGAGGGAATCGCCAGCGGCACGATCAGCGGCTCGCCGCCGTGGACCGGTCCGAAGACTCCGTCCCGGGGCGGGAAAATCATGCGAACACCAATCAGGAACAACACGATACCCCCGGCAATGCTGACCGATTCCTGTTGCAGGTGCAGCGCCTTCAGCAGCCAGTGCCCGCCATACAGAAAAGCCAGCAGGGTGATCAAGGCGATCAGCAGTTCGCGCGCCAGCACCAAGCGCCGGCGCGCTGGCGGCAGATCCTTGAGCAGACTCAGGAACAGGGGCACATTGCCGACCGGGTCCATGACCAGGAACAGCAGCAGGGCAGCAGATAGCGTGGTCATGGCTGGCGTCGGGAGTCGGGAGTCGGGAGTCGGGAGTCGGGAGTCGGGAGATGGGCGGTGAAACTGTGGGAGCGACGGCCGCGCAACCCGCGCTGTCTACCATCCTCGGGGAAAACTCCGGCCGCATGTTATCCCTGATTCAGCTCCAGTATCTGCCCGCGCCACGCCCGGCCCGCTGGCGACAGCAGTTCGACGATGGCGGCCGCGGCGGCCTCCGCTGGTGCGATCAGGGCCGGGTTTTCGGCAAAATAGGCGCGCTGGCGCAGGGCGCTACGCATTGGCGCCGGCACCAGACCATGCACCCGAACCGGCCCGTTATCCCATTCGGCCGCCCATTGCGACAGCAGGCCGCGCAGCGCGAACTTGGCCACACCGTAGCCACCCCAATAGGCCTTTCCGACCCGGGTCGGATCGTCCAGCACCAGCACTACGGCCGCGTCGCTGCGGGCGACGAGCACGGGCAACGCGGCCTGGGTAAGCGCCCAGGGCGTATGCAGGTTGACCTGCATGCCGCGCAGCCATTCGGCCGGTTCGATTTCGCTGTGTGGGGACAATCCGGTGAAATGCGCGGCGGCATGAACCAGGCCGTCCAGGCGGCCGAGCTGGGCGACGATCGCATCGACCAACTGCTGGTAATCCGCCGGCGTTGCCCCCTCCAGATCAATCGGATAGATCGCCGGCTCGGCACCACCCACGGCGACGATCTGGTCGAACAGTTGTTCCAGTGGCCGCACCCGACGACCACACAGTACGAGCACGGCGCCAGCGGCGGCGGCGGCAAGCGCGGTGGCGCGGCCGAG
>JBGSKT010000602.1:0-3610 GCA_041741075.1 Lysobacterales bacterium | reverse complement strand
TCGGCACCCGGCTGTTCGCGGCCGCCGACTTCGACCAGGCCTTCGCCCTGGCCCGAGCAAGCCTGGCAGCCGGCGGCGTGTTGCTGCTCTCGCCCGGCGCCCCCAGCTTCGGCCAATTCCGCGACTACATCGAACGCGGTCGGCACTTCGCCGCACTCGCCGGCTTCGAACCGGAAGCCAGCGCCATTCCGGGATTGGGGATTGCCTAGCCCGGTCGCGACGCGGGCGTCGCTCCTACCTCTGCGGGTGATCATCCGCCAGCGTTGACCGCCGCCACGATGCCAGGCCCGACTCCCGTTTGTGGGAGCGACGGCACGTCGAGATTTTCGCTGCGATAGCCAAGTCGCGACGCGAGCGCCGCTCCTACGCAGGGCCGCACCGCCGCCGTAAGAGCGACGCCTGCCTTGGCGCGGTTCGACGATTCTTCTTGAACCGGGGATCGACCTGGAGCAGGATGGCGGTTTCCGCACGACCAGCCCATCCACTCGCAGGAGCCACCGATGACTATTTCCCGTATCGCTTGCCTGTTGGGCGCGTTGCTTTGCGCCCCCCTGGCCCTGGCGCAGAGCCAGGAAACCTACAACCCGGCGGAGGTTCCATCGACCACCCTGCACGCGCCCGCGCCAACCCAGGTACTCGGTTTCCCGATCCTGCTCGACGAGCGCCCGGACCTCATCACCCAGGTCGGCGGTGGTGCCGGCGGCGCCGACGCCAGCCGTCTGCAGAACTCCAGCCTGGCCATGGCTGTCCTTGGCTTTAGCGTTTCGGTGGCCGGGGCGACCCGTCTGGCTGATGATTTCGTGGTGCCGGCCGCGGGCTGGACGATCACCGACATCACCGTGTATTCCTACCAGACCGGTTCGACCACCACCTCGACCTTTACCGACCTCAATTTCCGCATCTGGGATGGCGACCCGAGCCTCGGCACCTCGACGGTCGTGTTCGGCGATACCACGACCAACCGTCTGAGCTTTAATAGCTTCAGCAATATCTACCGGGAGACTGAAACCAGCCTCGGCGCGACCAACCGCCCGATCATGGCGCTGTCGGCCTCCGGGCTCTCGATCAACCTGTCGGCGGGCACCTATTGGCTGGATTGGCAGGCCGGCGGCAGCCTGGGCTCTGGCCCCTGGGGTCCACCCAAGACCATCCTCGGCCAGACCACAACCGGCAACGCTGTGCAATCCGTCGGCGGCGTCTGGGCAGCGATTGCCGACAGCGGAACGCTTACGCCACAAGGCATACCGATGCGCCTGAATGGTACGGTCAACGCCGTCGATGCCGATGTCGGCATCGCCAAGTCCGCCCAGGTCGCGGGCGCGCTCAGCATCGGCAGTGGGTTCACCTACACCCTGATCGCCAGCAATTCCGGACCGGGCGACGCCACCGGCGTGGTGGTCACCGACACCCTGCCGGCACAGGTGGGTTATGTCTCGAATGACTGCGGCGCGGGCTTTTCGGCTCCCACCCTGACCTGGAACATCGGCGCATTGGCCAATGGCGCCAGCGCCACCTGCATCGTCAGCGTTTCCGTGCTTGCGACCGGCGCCATCGACAACACCGCCAGCATCGCGGCGACCTCGACCGACCCGAACCCAGCCAATGCCTCGTCCACCATCGGCATCGCTGGAGCCGCGCCCCCGGCGCTTCCGGTGCCAGCCACCTCGCTGTGGTCATTGCTGCTGATGCTTGCCGGCGTCGCCGGAATCGTGCTGGTGATCGTCCGCCAGCGTTGACCGCCGCCACGCTGCCAGGCCTGGCTCCCATTTGTGGGAGCGACGGAACGTCGCGACTATCGCTGCGATAACCGGTCGCGACGCAAGCGTCGCTCCTACATCTGCGTGGGCTTCGAGAGGGACCTGGGCCAGCAACCGTCCCTGGTGCAGCGGCCCAGCCCGGCATCCATGCCGGTCGTTCAGCGATGCTGCCGATGCCGGTGGGCATCGGCAAAGCGCATCGCTTCACCAATTATCAGTGCCGTTACCCCACCGGCTCGACTTCGCTCGGCTCCTTCTCAAGTAACCATCCCTGGTGCGGGGCGCCGGCCCGGCCATCAGTCGCGTGTGCCGCGATACGTGCTTCCGACCAACGGCGCGTGGCTTTCGGACCGTCCCTGGTGCAGCGGTCCGGCCCGGCGTCCTGCCGGGCGTTCGGTGCAGCTCGACATGCGCTTCAACGCATGTCGAAAGCGCTGCCCCTCACCCATGGCCGGTCGTTCGGAAAGGCTCGACATGCGTTTCATCGCATGTCGAAAGCGCCTTTCCTCACCCCTGCGGGACGCCGGCCATGTCCGGGAGTTGGTGGGCGATGCCCTTGTGGCAGTCGATGCAGGTCTTGTCGCCGGTCAACAGATTGCGTTCGTGAATGGCGCCGGCGCGCGGGCTCTGGCGGGTGATGTCCATCGCCGCGTAGTCGTGGCAATTGCGGCATTCCAGCGAGTCGTTGGCCTTGAGCCGGGCCCATTCGTGTCCGGCCAGTTCGCGGCGTTTGGCCAGAAACTTTTCGCGGGTGTTGATGGTGCCGAAGACCTTGCCCCAGACTTCCTTGGATGCCTGCATCTTGCGCGCGATCTTGTTGGTCCACTGGTGCGGTACGTGGCAGTCGGGGCAGGTCGCGCGCACCCCGGAACGGTTGCTGTAGTGGATGGTGCGCTTCAGTTCGGCAAACACGTTGTCCTGCATTTCGTGGCAGGAAGTGCAGAACGGTTCGCCATTGGCCTCTTCCAGAATGGTGTTGAAGGCGCCCCAGAACACCAACCCGGCGATGAATCCACCCAGGGTAAGAAACATCAGGCTGTAATGCCGGCTGGGCGAATTGAGGATCCGCCAGGCCTGGCGCAGCAAGTCGCGAAGGCGCTTCATCGCCCGCTACTCCGCACGACCGGCGGCGGCCGGGGCGGCAAGGATGCCGTCGACGCCGACGAAACGGCTCGCCACCAGCGGCACCGCGTCGGTCTGCACGATATGGCATTGCTCGCAGAAATAACGCCGCGGTGAAATCTCCGCCAGCACCTGGCCATCGCGGTCCATGTAATGGGTCACGCTGACCGGCGGTGCCTGGAAATCGGCGGCATTGGCCTGGCTGTGGCAAAGCATGCAGCGATTGGCGTTCTGGTCGATCTGGTAACCGTCGATCGCGTGCGGGATGGTCGGTGGCTGCATCGGATAGCTGCGCGCGCGTTTGATGTCGGCGTTCTCGACCCGGGCCAGCGGCAGTGCCACCGGCTCGGTGAGCAGGTCGGCGCCGCGGCGCATGGCGTCGAGCGAGGGCGTCAGTTGCAACTTCGGCGGCACCGCAACACTGCCACTGGACAGTGACGGGGTGGCGGCCGGCGGTTTCGGCGCACAACCGCGGCCGAGCAGCAGCCCGGCGATCAGGGCGAAGCCCACGGCAACAATACTGATCGGTTTCATCGCGGCGCTCCTTTAGACCTTGACCACTTTGACCGCGCACTTCTTGTAGTCGGTCTGCTTGGAAATCGGGTCGGTCGCGTCCAGCGTGACCTTGTTGATCAGCACGCTGGCGTCGAACCAGGGCACGAAAATCAACCCGCGCGGCGGCCGGTTGCGGCCGCGGGTTTCGATCCGCGCGCGCACTTCGCCGCGCCGCG
>JBGSKT010000601.1:0-4187 GCA_041741075.1 Lysobacterales bacterium | reverse complement strand
CGCCAGCGGCTGGCGCGGATCCTCGGCATCGACATCGCTGCCGAGCGCGTTGCGCAAATCCTGCGATCTCTGGGCATGGCCGTCACCACCACTGCCGACGGCTGGTCGGTGACCGCGCCGAGCAAGCGCTTCGACATCGCCATCGAGGAAGACCTGATCGAAGAGGTCGCTCGCATCCATGGTTACGACGCCATCCCCGAGCACGCGCCGCGCGGCGAGATCGCGCTCGCCGGTGCCAGCGAAACCCGGGTCGGCCCTGGCCAATTCCGCGCCAGCCTGCTCGCCGATGGCTGCATGGAGGCGTTGAACTTCAGTTTCGTCGCCGCCGAGACCCTGCAACGCTGGGGTCTGGGCGCGGGCGCGGTGGCGCTCGCCAATCCGCTCTCGGCCGAACTCGGCGTGATGCGCACCAGCCTGTTGCCCGGCCTGGTCGAGGCACAAAAGCGCAATCGCGCGCGCCAGCAGGGCCGGGTCCGCCTGTTCGAACTGGGGCGGGTATTCACCGCCGGCGACCCGCCACAGGAGACCGAGCGCCTGGCCGCGGTGCTGTCAGGCAGCGCCCGTGCCGAACAATGGGGCGAGGCGCGGCGTCCGCTGGATTTCTTCGATGTGAAAGGCATGGTCGAGCGCCTGCTGGCCCTGACCGGCGACTCGACCGGGTTTCACTTCAACGCGGCCGGCCTGCCGGCCTGGCTGCATCCCGGCCGCAGTGCCCGGGTTTGGCGCGGCGAGGCCACGGTCGGCCTGCTCGGTTGCCTGGATCCACGGCTGGCCGACGTGCTTGAACTCGACGGCGACACCTGGGTGTTCGACCTGGATCTGGCCGCGATCGCGGCGCGCAGCCTGCCGCGCGCCGGCGAACTGTCGCGCTTCCCCTCGCTGCGTCGGGACCTGGCGATACTGGTCGAGCACAGCGTGCCGTTTGCCCGGATCCGGGCAGTGGCGGCGGCCGAATTGGGCGATTTACTGCGGGAATGCCTGCTTTTTGACGAGTTTATCGGCCCAAGTTTGCCCAACGGTACAAGAAGTCTGGCTATCGGCTTGATTTTGCAGGACAGTTCGCGCACTCTTACCGATCCGGAGGTGGACCAAGCGATGGCCGGTGTGATCGCCGCGCTGGCGCGTGAGACCGGGGCTAGGCTCAGAGGTTGAAATGGCATTGACCAAACTGGAATTGGCGGAGCGATTGTTCGAGAACCTCGGCTTCAACAAGCGCGAGGCGAAGGAATTCGTCGACGCGTTTTTCGAGGTGATGCGCGACGCGCTGGAGGGTGGCGAGCACATCAAGCTGTCCGGCTTCGGCAACTTCGAGCTGCGCAACAAGAACCGCCGCCCCGGGCGCAACCCGAAAACCGGAGAAGAAATTCCGATTTCGGCCCGCCGGGTGGTAACGTTCCGCCCAGGACAGAAACTGAAGGTGCGAGTGGAAGCGTATGCTGGATCAGGGCAGCAATAACGAACTCGCGCCGATCCCGGCGAAACGCTACTTCACCATCGGTGAGGTGAGCGAACTGTGCCAGGTCAAGCCGCACGTGCTGCGCTACTGGGAGCAGGAATTCAGCAACTTGAACCCGGTCAAGCGCCGCGGCAACCGCCGTTACTACCAGCGCCACGACGTGTTGATGATCCGCCAGATCCGCAGCCTGCTGTACGACCACGGCTTCACCATCGGCGGCGCCCGCCAACGGCTGGAAGGCGAAACCGCCAAAGTCGAGGCCGGCCTGACCAGCCAGGTGATCCGCCAGGTCCGCGGCGAACTCGAAGACGTACTCGCCATCCTCAAGCGCTGAGGGCCGTTCGGGCGCCGGGAGTCGGGAGTCGGAAGACGAGAGTCGGAAGACGAGAGTCGGGAGTTGTGGGAGTTGTGGGAGTTGTGGGAGCGACGGAACGTCGCGACATGGTGATCGAAATGACAGTCGCAACGTGGCGTCGATCCCACCACAGCCCGACAGCGCATAGGTTGTGCTGAACGAAGTGGTGGTTAACGGCGGAGCCGATCAGCGCAACGAATGCTTCCGGCGCCGCGCCCTGAACTATTTCGCTGACCCGTTCCTCTGTTGAACACCGCTGTGCTCAGCACAACCCATGTCCTGGTTGTGCTTGGTCTCCGGGCAAGCCCCCAGCACCGGCAGTTCGATTTCAAACCGCTCCCCCGAAGCCAAAATCAGGGTCAGTCGAACCCGATCGCCAGCGGCCAGCGGACGGGTCGGCGCGATCAGCATCAGATGCGCCGCACCGGGCGCAAAAGTGAAACTGCCATGCGCCGGAACCAGCGCTTCCGGCAGCGCACGCATGCGCGCCACGCCTAGCTCGAACACCGTCTGGTGCATCTCCACCCGGGCGAAGTCGGCACTGTCGGCGCCGGTGATGCGGATCGCCGCGTCGCCGTCATTGTGCAGATCGAAATAGCCCACGCGCATGGGGGCGGTCGGCGGCGCGTCGGTGATCCGTGCGTGGTCCACGCGCAGCGACTGCGCCACGGCCCACGCGGCCAGCGGCAGCAGCAACAGGGGCAACAGACAGCGCTGGCGCATGCGTGGCTCGACAGGGGACCGAGCCGGCATGATACTTGGCATCCCTCATCCACTCGCGCAGCAAGGACAATTTTCATGATTGAACACATCGAACACGGCCGCGTGCTGGAACTGCGCCTGGCCCGGCCCCCGGTCAATGCCATCTCGCCGGACCTGGCCAGCGGTCTGCTGGCGGCGCTCAACAGCGCCTTCGGGCAGGGCTATCGCGCCCTGGTCCTGTCCGGCCAGCCCGGCATGTTCTCGGGCGGGCTCGACGTGCCGGTGCTGCTCGGCCTGGACCGCGCCGGCATCACCGCGTTCTGGAACGATTTCTTCCAGCTGATGGCCACGCTGGCGCGTTCGCCGATCCCGGTGGTCGCCGCGATCACCGGACATTCGCCGGCCGGTGGCGCCGTGCTCGGTATTTTTTGCGATTACCGGGTGATGGCCGAGGGCAGTTTCAAGATCGGTCTGAACGAAGTGCAGGTCGGCCTGGCCGTGCCTGAAGTCATCCAGCTCGCCTTCAAGCGCCTGCTCGGCGCGCACCGCGCCGAACGGATGATGGTCGCCGGGGCGATGATCGAATCGGCCGAGGCGTTGCGCGTCGGCCTGGTCGACGAACTGGCCGCAGTCGACCAGGTCATCCCGCGCGCGCTCGCCTGGTGCGAACAACACCTGGCCCTGTCGCACCTCGCGATGAGCGCCACCCGCCGCTTCGCCCGCCGCGACCTGGCCGACCTGATGGGCGACGCCGACCGCTTTCCTTCGGCCGACTTCGCCGACGCATGGTTCGGCGAAGAAACCCAAACCACCCTCAAGGCCCTGGTCGCCAAGCTCAAAGCAAAAGCCTGAGCCCAGGCCAGCGCCGGAGCCGGCACTGCGCCAAAGCGCGGCACGGTGCAAGTCCGCCTTTACCGGCCAGGGCGCGAATGCGCGGACGACACTGCACGGGTACGGATCGAAACGGGCCGCGCGGCTCGGCTCCATAACGGGTCTCGGTGGAACGGAAAGCCGTGACCGTCTTTTATCACCACCGTGCCGTGCCGTTCCTCGATGCAC
This sequence comes from Lysobacterales bacterium, assembly GCA_041741075.1. Lineage (GTDB taxonomy): Bacteria > Pseudomonadota > Gammaproteobacteria > Xanthomonadales > Ahniellaceae > 0-14-3-00-62-12. The sequence continues at coordinate 615 of JBGSKT010000601.1, read as the reverse complement.
AACATGCTTCGACTGAAGTTCGCTTTCTTGTGCTGGGAATGAGCTCGGACGCGAGGCTACTGTTGGTCTGCCACGGTGAGCGTAGATAAATGATTTGGCTCTTCGTGAAGTCGTGTGGGTAGTTTCGTGCATTTTCACCGCTTCACCCGCATGCAGATGCGCGGGCATGTCCATGTCGGATCCACGCCGATGGCGTTTGATCCGACCTACGTCAGCCACGCGCAGCGCTTGGCGTAGGTCGGCTCAAGCCGCGTAGCGGTGGAGCCGACCGGATGATTTCGGACACCCATCTCTTTCGGCAAACAACCGGGATGCGCTCTGGTGCGGATGATTTCGGACACCCATCTCTTTCGGCAAACAACCGGGATGCGCTCTGGAAAACTGGGTGTCCTGCGCTCTTACTCAGCGTCGGATCCGGCGGCTAGGTCAGACCACACGACAAAAAGCGGTGAAGCATGCGCTCCACAGTCGAACGTGGATATTCCGGGCCATGTGAAGCCAGCATTCCGGTCCATGGGAAGCCACTATTCCGGACCATGGGAAGCCAGTGCTTGGGCTCGATTGAGGTGGGTCATTCTCGCGGTTTTCACTGCGAGGTTCCTATGGCTCAATCGA
>JBGSKT010000600.1:0-4140 GCA_041741075.1 Lysobacterales bacterium | reverse complement strand
AGCGATCAGCGCGCGCCTGGCCGGGCAGGGTGGCAGCGGACGCGTGCTTGATGTCGCCGATGGCGCCGCGGTCGAGGCCCTGGTCGAGAGCATCGGCAAAACGCAGGGTGCGATCAGCATCCTGGTCAACAATGCCGGCATCACCCGCGACGGCCTGTTGCTGCGCATGAAGGAGGACGACTGGAACGCGGTCATCGACACCAATCTGAGCGGTATCTACCGGGCCAGCAAGGCGGTGTTGCGCGCGATGATGAAAGCGCGCCGTGGCCGCATCATCAATATCGCCTCGGTGGTCGGGGTGATGGGCAATGCCGGCCAGGCCAACTATGCCGCGGCCAAGGCCGGGATCATCGGTTTCAGTAAATCGCTGGCGCGTGAGATCGGCAGCCGTGGTATCACCGTGAACGTGGTCGCACCCGGCTTCATCCGCACCGACATGACCGAGCAGATGGGCGAAGCGGCCAAGGCGGCGATGCTGGAGGCGACCGCCCTGGGTCGTTTCGGCAGCGTCGATGACATCGCCGATGCAGTGCTGTTTCTGGCCTCGCCGATGGCGTCCTACATCACCGGCGAGACCCTGCACGTCAATGGCGGATTGCACATGGTCTGAGAGCCTGAGAAGAAATCCCCATGCCTGCTGCGGCTGTCCCTGAGCGCGCCCGGCTTCGTTGCGGGGACCCCGAAAATCGCTTACGTAGGCCGGCTACGCGCGCGATTTTCTGCACCCCGCGCCTCGCCGGACACGCTCAGGACCAGCCTCGCGACGGCAGGGGATTCCTTCTCAGGCTCTGAGCGGGGCGAACCATCGAGCCGGATCGGAGAGTGCTAAACTGAAACGATGAGCGAGAATGTCGATAATCTGGTTCTCGAACACCTGAAGCGCTTTCAGGCCGGGCAGGACCGCATCGAAAATACCCTGCGCGAACTGGTGGTTCGCGTCGGCCACGTCGAGACCGAGCTCGCCCACATGCACACCGAGCTCGCCCACATACACAGCGTCATCGCCGAACAATCGGTGCGACTCGATCGGCTGGCCAGTCGCCTGGAACGGGTAGAGACCAGGCTGGATCTGGTTACGCCCTAGTCGTAGGGTGGATAAGTACCGCGCATCCGGTTCAGAGGACGGACGACGGGGGACAGACGACAGACGTAGGGTGGATAAGCGCAGCGCATCCACCGGACAACTTCTGCGGCGCGCTACCACGTCGGCGGCAGTCTGCCACCACCGGACCTACTGGACATCCCGGATTGCGCTGCGCTTCATCCGGGCTACGTCCGCCGAAGGGAGAGTTTTGTGCCGGGGCCTTATTGCTCTACAATACCAGCCGGTTTTTGCTCCCGGGTTGATTCCGGGTTTTTTCTGTCCAGAGGATTGCAAGCAATGAGCAGCATCGAAGAACGCGTCAAGAAGATCGTGGTGGAACGCCTGGGTGTGAAGGAAGATGAAGTTACCCCGAGCGCTTCGTTCGTTGACGACCTGGGCGCGGATTCGCTCGACACCGTGGAGCTGGTCATGGCCCTGGAAGAGGAATTCGAGTGCGAAATCCCTGACGAAGACGCCGAGAAGATCACCAGCGTGCAGATGGCGATCGATTACGTCAAATCGCACGCCAAGGCCTGAACGCGGCGAATGCATCGAAAAACTGCGCCCGCGTGGCGCAGTTTGCGTTTGAACTGGTTGGAAATGCGCAGAACGGATCGAATCCGGCTGCGGTCGTAACGGGAAGCGAGCCATGAGCAAGCGACGTATCGTGATTACCGGCATGGGCATCGTCTCGCCGCTGGGCAATGACCTGGAAACCGTGTGGGACGGCCTGTGCAATGGCCGTTCCGGGATCGGGCCGATCACCGGTTTCGATGTCAGCGCCTACAACACCCGCATCGCCGGGGAAGTGCGCAATTTCGATTTCAGCCCCTACGTCAACGCCCGCGACGCGCGGCGGATGGACACCTTCATCCACTACGGTATCGCCGCCGCGTTCATGGCCATGGACGACGCCGGCCTGACCGTGACCGAAGACAACGCCGAGCACATCGGCGTGCTGATCGGCTCCGGCATCGGCGGACTGCACGGCATCGAGCAGACTGCGATCACCCTGCACGAGGGCGGGCCGCGCAAGGTCTCGCCGTTCTACGTGCCCTCGACCATCATCAACATGCTGCCCGGGCAGATCAGTATTCTGAAGGGCATCAAGGGGCCGAACCTGGCCGCGGTCTCGGCCTGCGCCAGCGCCAATCACAGCATTGGGCTCGGCATGCGCCTGATCCAGGCCGGCGATGCCGAGGTGATGATCGTCGGCGGCGCCGAATTCGGTACCTCGCCGACCGCGATCGCCGGTTTCTGCACAATGAAGGCAATGAGTACCCGCAACGACCAGCCCGAACGCGCCAGCCGCCCCTGGGACCGCGACCGCGACGGCTTCGTGCTCGGCGATGGCGCCGGCATCCTGGTGATCGAAGATTACGCGCGCGCCCGTGCCCGTGGCGCGCGCATCTATGCCGAGTTGAGCGGTTTCGGCATGAGCTCGGACGCCTTCCACATGACCGCACCCAGCGAATCCGGCGAAGGCCCGGCGCGCTGCCTGAGTGCCGCGCTGCGTGACGCCGGCATCAACGCCGACCAGGTCGAATACATCAACGCCCACGGCACCTCGACCGCGCTCGGCGACCTGGCCGAGACCAATGCGATCAAGCTCGCGCTCGGCGATCACGCCATGCGCACCATGGTCAGTTCGACCAAGTCGATGACCGGGCACCTGCTCGGCGCGGCCGGTGGCGTCGAGGCGATCTTCACCGCCCTGGCGCTGGCCCGCGGGGTGATCCCGCCGACCATCAATCTGGATAATCCGGGTGAAGGCTGCGATCTGGACTACGTGCCGCACACCGCCCGCGAACGGGCGATCACGGTCGCGGTCTCCAACGGTTTCGGCTTCGGCGGCACCAACTCTTCGCTGGTGATGAGAAATATCTGACGCCCGCCCGGGTTGCCGGCAATCGCGGCAGCAGGTGAAAAGCCCAGGCATGCAGGTAGCGAACCGGGACAGGCATCCGGGCAGTTTCCCGCTGCCATCGGCTCGGGTACCCTGCACGGCGTAAGCACCTGCCGCCGTGCCGCATGGCGGATCAACCGGAGTTGCGATGGACGCCATCGGCACCATCACCCGCGTGTTGCACGGTCCGGCCGCCTGCCAGACGGCCCCGGTCGAGTCGTTGCAGCCGCTTCCGTTTCCGGCGGTGTGCGCGCTGGCCGCCCTGCATCGGGTGCTGGATTGATCAGCACACGCGCACTCGCCGAGTTCGAAGCCGTGCGGGCCTTGCCGGCGGCAGAACGCCTGGCACGGGTGCGGGCCGCGGTCGTGGATGACCCGGCCTGTCTCGCCGAAATCGAAGCGCTGCTGGCCGCGCACGACCGCAGCAAAGGCTTTCTGCAGCCCGCTTTTGCGCAGCGTGAAATCGGCGCCTACCGCCTGCTGCGCTTGCTCGGCTCGGGCGGCATGGGTTCGGTCTATCTGGCCGAGCGCAGCGATGGCGCGTTCGAGCAGCGGGTCGCGGTCAAGCTGTTGCCGAGCGGTCTGGCGGATCCCGATTCGATCCGTCGCGCCGAGGCCGAACGGCGCTTTCTCGCCTGGCTCGAACACCCCAATATTGCCCGCGTGCTGGATGGTGGCAGCACCGTCGAGGGCCAGCCCTACGTGGTCATGGAGTACGTGGACGGCGAGCAGATCGACCGGCATTGTCGCGCCCACCAGCTCGGGCTGCGCGCGCGTATCGCATTGTTCCTCGATGTGCTGGCGGCGGTCGATGCCGCTCATCGGGCACTGATCGTGCATCGCGACATCAAGCCGGCGAATGTCATGGTGTCGCGCGATGGGCGGGTAAAGCTGCTCGATTTCGGCATTGCCAAGTCGCTCGATGGCCGCATCCGCGGCGCCGTCACCATCGGTGAGCGCGGCCCACTGACACCCGACTACGCCAGCCCCGAACAGCTTGCCGGTGAACCTTTGACCACCGCCTGCGACGTCTATTCGCTGGGCTTGTTGCTGTACGAGTTGCTGACCGGTGCGAGCGCGCATGGCAGCCGCGGCCGCTCGCTGCAGGAAATTGCCCGCGGGGTGTTGGAGCACCCGCTGGCGCCGCCAT
>JBGSKT010000599.1:0-4638 GCA_041741075.1 Lysobacterales bacterium | reverse complement strand
TGGCCGAACTGGCGCGCCGCCACCCCGGCCTGGTGCTGGTGGCAGCGCGCGATACCCATGCCGCCCACACCCTGGAAGCGGAACTGCGGCTGTTTCTGGATGCTGAGTTGCCGCTGGTGCATTTCCCGGATTGGGAAACCCTGCCCTACGACCTGTTTTCGCCGCATTCCGAAATCGTGTCGCAACGCATCGACACCCTGTATCGCCTGCCCGGACTGCGGCGCGGCGTGCTGGTGGTGCCGATCACCACCCTGATGCAGCGGGTGGCACCGCGGACGCTGATCGGCGGCAGCAGCCTGTCGTTGGCCACCGGTCAGCACTTTCGTCTGGCCGAAGAGCGTCTGCGCCTTGATGGATTCGGCTATCGACACGTGCCGCAGGTGCAGGCGCCGGGCGACTACGCCACCCGCGGCGCCGTGCTCGACCTGTTTCCGATGGGCAGCGCGGCTCCCTACCGGATCGAATTGCTCGACGAGGAAATCGATACCATCCGCACCTTCGATCCGGAAACCCAGCGCACGCTGGAGCGGATCGATTCGGTGCGCTTGCTGCCGGGGCGCGAATTTCCGCTCGACGAGGCCTCGGTCAAGCGCTTTCGCAATGCTTTTCGCGAACGTTTTGAGGTGGACCTCCGGCACAGCCCGATCTATCAGGATCTGCGCGCTGGCACCGCGCCGGCTGGCATCGAATACTACCTTCCGCTGTTTTTCGACGCGGTCGAATCCCTGTTCGATTATCTTGCCAGCGAAGTGCTGCTGGTCCAGGACCAGGCCGCGCCAACGGCGGCGGATGCGTTCTGGAAGCAACTGGGCGAACGGCATGAAAGTCGCCGCCACGACATCGAGCGGCCGGTGCTGGATCCGGCCGAGCTGTACCTGTCGCCGGAGCAACTGCGCGCCGCGTTGAATCGCTATCCAAGGGTGGAATGGCTGGGCGCCGAACAGACGCCGGACGCGCCGCAATTCGCCACGCTGGCTCCGCCCTCGCTACCGATCGAGCGCAAGCACAGCGATCCGGCCCAGGCGTTGCGCAGTTTCCTGACCGCTTATCCGGGACGGGTGCTGATCGCGGCGGATTCTGCGGGTCGGCGCGAGGCCCTGCTGGAAGCGCTGGCCGCCTACCAGTTGCGTCCGCAGGCGGTGCACGATTGGCAGCAGTTCGCCGCCGGCACGCAGCCCTTCGCGATCACTGTCGCCGCACTGGAACAGGGCCTGGTCCTGCAGGACCCGCCCCTGGTGATACTGACCGAGGCCGAGCTGATCGGCGAACGGGTACAACAGGTGCGCCGGGCCCGGCGTGCCGGCCGCGATCCGGAAGCGATCATCCGCGATCTGGGCGAGCTCTTGATCGGTGCGCCGATCGTGCACGAAGACCACGGCGTCGGCCGTTACCTGGGGCTGACCCGGCTCGAAGTCGGCGGCGGCGAAGGCGAGTTTCTGGCGATCGAATACGCGCGCGGCGACAAACTTTACGTGCCGGTCGCCAACCTGCACCTGGTCGGCCGCTATACCGGCGCTTCACCCGAACACGCACCCCTGCACGCTCTGAATGGCGAGGCCTGGGAGCGGGCCAAGAAACGCGCCGCCGAGCGCGTCCGCGACAGTGCCGCCGAACTGCTCGAAATCTATGCCAAACGCGAAGCCCGCGCCGGCACCGCGATCACGATCGACCCGCTCCCCTACGCCCAGTTCGCCGCCGGTTTTCCGTTCGAGGAGACCCCGGACCAGCAGAGCGCGATCGCCGCGGTGCTGGCCGATCTCGAGCGGCCGCGGGCAATGGACCGGGTGGTCTGCGGCGATGTCGGCTTCGGCAAGACCGAGGTCGCGGTGCGCGCTGCTTTTGCGGTCGCCAATGCCGGCCGTCAGGTTGCCGTGCTGGTGCCGACCACCCTGCTTGCCCAGCAGCATTTCCAGAACTTCAGCGACCGCTTTGCCGACTGGCCGATCCGGGTCGAGATGCTGTCGCGATTCCGCAGCAAGAAGGAAATCGTGGCGGCGGTCGACAAGCTGGCCAGCGGCGGGGTCGATATCGTGATCGGCACGCACAAACTGTTGTCCGACGAAATTCGCTTCAAGGATCTCGGCCTGGTCATCATCGACGAAGAGCAGCGCTTCGGTGTGCGCCACAAGGAGCAGTTCAAAAAACTGCGCGCCGAAGTCGATCTGCTCACCCTGACCGCCACGCCGATCCCGCGCACCCTGAACATGGCCATGGCCGGCCTGCGCGATCTGTCCCTGATTGGCACCCCGCCGGCGCACCGACTGGCGGTCGAAACCTTTGTCACGCCCTGGGACAACGCCATGCTGCGCGAGGCATTCCAGCGCGAACTGGCGCGTGGCGGCCAGGTCTATTTCCTGCACAATGAAGTGGTCAGCATCCAGAAAATGGCGCATACCTTGGGCGAGCTGATCCCGGAAGCGCGCATCCGCATCGCCCACGGCCAGATGCCGGAGCGCGAGCTGGAACAGGTGATGCTGGATTTCTACCGGCAGCGCTTCAACGTGCTGCTGTGCTCGACCATCATCGAATCCGGCATCGACGTAGCCAATGCCAACACCATCATCATCCACCGCGCCGACAAATTCGGGCTGGCCCAGCTGCACCAGTTGCGCGGCCGGGTCGGCCGTTCGCACCACCGCGCTTATGCCTATCTGCTGACCCCGGAACGCAAGTTGATGACCGCCGACGCTGAAAAGCGCCTGGCCGCGATCACCGCCCTGGACGAACTCGGCGCTGGCTTCACCCTGGCCACCCATGATCTGGAGATTCGTGGCGCCGGCGAGCTGCTGGGCGAGGAGCAGAGCGGCCAGATCGCCGAAATCGGTTTCTCCCTGTACACCGACATGCTGGAGCGCGCGGTCGCCGCGATCCGCGCCGGGCGTCTGCCCGATCAGGACGCCGACGACGAGCGCAGGAGCGAAGTCGAGCTGCACCTTGCGGCGCTGATCCCGGACGACTATCTGCCCGACGTAAACCAGCGCCTGACCCTGTACAAGCGCATCGCCTCGGCCCGCGATGCGGACCAATTGCGCGAATTGATGGTGGAAATGATCGACCGCTTCGGCCTGTTGCCAGCACCGGTCAAAAACCTGTTCGAAGTCGCCAGGCTGAAACTGCGCTGCCTCGCACTCGGCATCCGTAAACTCGATATCGACAGCCGCTTCGGCCGCGTCGATTTCCGCAAGCACAGCCCGCTCGACCCGCTGGTGCTGATCAGGCTGGTGCAGTCCGCGCCGGCCCGTTACCGTTTCGAAGGCCCGGAGCGTCTCAAGCTCAAACACGAGCTGCCGGACCCGGCCCAGCGCCTGGCCGCCGCCGGGGAGCTGCTCGATCGTCTGGGTGGGCGTTGATCCCGGGAGCACCTGGCAGCCGCTTGGCAACCCATGTCCAAAGCGCAGTCACCCCGGCGCAGGCCGGGGCCCAGTGTTTGCAGTGCGGCAACGCCCAGCGCTGGGTCCCGGCGTTTGCCGGGACGACGGATGGTTCTGTCGGTCGCAAGACCTGGGCCTTGGCCCCCAAAAAAGAAACCCGCCTTGCGGCGGGCTTCCGATCGCTTGGGTAACACTCGACCTCAAACGCTGTGGCGGGCGCGAAACCAGGCAAAGCCGCCGATGCCGAGCGCCAGAGTCAACAGCCCGAGGGCGCTCAGGGTCGGAATGATGGCCGGCGGCACGAGGACCGGTGCTGCGACCAGGTTGCCGTTGATCTGGAACAACAGATCGGTCGGTGAGTCGCCAAAGCAATTGGTGAAGGTATCGAAGCCGGTGCAGTCGGTACCGAAGCCATCACCGGGATTGCGCCATACTGCCGGTGCATTGGACACCACACTGCGGGTGCTGCCGAAGTGCTGGCCGGCGCTCAGAACGTCTTGATTGGCTTGCAGGCTCAACCAATAATTGCCGGGCGCCAGAACACAGGGGGTAGGCAAGTCGACAAAAAACGAGCCCAAGTTGTCAACTGGAGCCAATCCCGGATAACTGCAAACTGCCGCCCCCGGAACCCCCGCGTTGTCAGCATAAAAGGTAATCGATACCGAAGCGGCCGGACCTGCCGGCCCGCCCGGGATACCGCCATTGGTGTAGGCGCCCGGCGTAAATACCTGGGTGACTGACCAGTTGTCGGGGCCGGCGGGCACCACGAAATCATCGGCCTGTTCGGAATCGTAGGCGTCGTAGACCGATTCAAAGTTCTGGTCGGGCCGGCCGTTACCCGTGGGGCTGTCGAGCTGGACGTAAAGAACCGGATCGCCATTCGGGACCACCACCGCGCCGGGCGCGCTGAGATTCTGGTTCAAAAGCGCGGCCGAAGCCCCGGTTGCGCCGGCCAGCAGAGCGCTGCCGATCATTACCGCGAGTAGGTTCTGACGCATGGATTGGTTCCCCTTGAATGATGGAAAGTGCAGTAGCAAGCAAAATGGAAGTGCGGCGAGCACACCCAACGCGCACTATAGAGCCGATGCTCGCCTGAATCAAGTCCAAACGCTGGATGTCCAAACGCTGGATGTGTCGAAACGCTGGATGCCCGGCCCAGGCGCCGGATGGGTGGGTCCAATCGTTGGTTCCGAAGGTCGGTTCGGCCGTGCAAGCGATCACCCCGGCGGCCGCGGGTGGCGCGGCCAGCTTCGGTCGCGGCGGTGCG
>JBGSKT010000598.1:0-10272 GCA_041741075.1 Lysobacterales bacterium | reverse complement strand
CGGCGACCTGTCGCGCAACCGCCGGCTCGGGCTCGCCCTCGGCCGCGGCCAGAAACTGGCCGCCGCGGTAGCCGATATCGGCCAGGTGGTGGAAAGCGTGCAGACTGCCGACGAGGTCATGCGCCTGGCCGAACGCCACCGCATGGACCTGCCGATCAGCGCCCTGGTCCAGCAGATCCTGCACCAGCAGATCACCCCGGAAGCGGGCCTGCGCAGCCTGCTCGCGCGCGAACAGAAGCCCGAATATCCGCCCGGGCTGTTCGACGCCATCGACGGCGCGGGCAGGCCCGGCGCGTAGTCTTTCAACGCGCGCGGAACAGGCCGCGCAGCGGCGAAGTCGAAGGGATGCCCGATACCGTTCGCCCTGAGCGTAGCCGCGCAGCGGCGAAGTCGAAGGGATGCCCGATACCGTTCGCCCTGAGCGTAGCCGCGCAGCGGCGAAGTCGAAGGGATGCCCGATACCGTTCGCCCTGAGCGTAGCCGCGCAGCGGCGAAGTCGAAGGGATGCCGCGCCGGTATGAAGCGCATCGACTTCGCGCTGGCACGCTACCCTCAGCGAGAACGGCCAAAAAAAGGCGCGCGCTTCAGCATCCGGCATCAAGCCAAGATTCCATTTCAAAAGATCACTACCAGCGCTCAGTCGAAATCCGCCGCCGATTTTATCGGCAGACCGTCTTCGGCAAGCGTCAACCAGGACACATGGCTGTCGTAAAACGCATGCACCTGCGCTTCCTGCCCGGGGGCCTCGGCGAACAGGGCGCGGGCGATGTGCAGTTCACCGGGCCAGCGCGCGGACTTGAAAAACATCGGGCTACCGCAGAGGCCACAGAAACCGCGCTCGCCCCCATGCTCGGCCCGATACCAGCGCAGCGAGGACCGTTCAACGGTGATCAGGGCAGTGGCCTCGGCGACCCCGACCCAGGTCACCACGCCGGCCCCATGCGCCCGCTGGCAGCGCGTGCAATGGCAGTGCGCCACCCACAGCACCGGCAGGGCGACGCTGAATCTCAGCGCCCCGCATAGGCAGCACCCCTGGGTTCGTGTTTGATGCATGCGCTGCATCTTGCCCCAGCCGGTCAGCCGGGGCAATCACCATGGCCGGCATCGCCATGGCCGGCGTCTCAGTCCCTGCGACAGTGCGCGCGCATGCTGCCCTCGCCTGCTCCGAGCAGGCCATCGCCGCAGCCAGGAGATCGCCATGAAAAGACGCAAATTCCTCACCCAGATCCCGGCACTGCTGGGTGGCGGATGGATAGCCGCACATACCGCCCAGGCCACCGCCGTCACCGCGCCGCCGAGCGCCCCAGCCGCGAGCAACGTGCGGATCGAACTGCTGCAAAGCTATCTGTCGGCCAACGAGTACGACGAGGGCTGCTGGATCTGGCCGATGATGCCGGTGGGGGCCGCGCTCCGCGTGGTTCGCGACCCGCACAGTCGCTTCGATCCGCGCACGGTGCGCTTGTTCTGGCGCGGCCGGCGGGTGGGCCAACTGACCCGCGCCGACAACTCCACGATCGCTCATCTGATGGACGGTGGTCACCGGATCGAAGCGCGCGTGGACGAGATCAACCCCGCCCGCCCCTGGGCGCCGATCAATATTACCCTCTGGCTGTGCCTGTAGCCGGCGGGCTGCCGCAGGCACGGTGGCCGCGCGGCGGTGCAGCGCACCAGAAAAACAACGGACGCCTGGGCGTCCGTTGTCGGGTAGATCCTGATCGAAAAGCGACCAATCAGTAACGGTAGTGCTCCGGCTTGTACGGGCCGTCGGCGTCGACGCCGAGGTAGGCCGCCTGATCCGCGCTCAGGCGGGTCAGTTTGACGCCGATTTTTTCCAGATGCAGACGCGCGACTTCCTCGTCGAGTTTTTTCGGCAGGATATAGACGCGGGCCTGGTATTTATCGCGGTTCGCCCACAGCTCGATCTGCGCCAGGGTCTGGTTGGAGAACGAGTTCGACATCACGAAGCTCGGGTGGCCGGTGGCGCAGCCGAGATTGACCAGGCGGCCCTCGGCCAGCAGATAGATCGTGCGGCCGTCCTTGAACGTGTACTGGTCGACCTGCGGCTTGATGTTGAGCTTTTTGGCGCCACTGTGGTTCAGACGGTCGACCTGGATTTCGTTGTCGAAATGGCCGATGTTGCAGACGATCGCCTGGTCCTTCATCTGCTGCATGTGTTCGAGCGTCAGCACGTCCTTGTTGCCGGTGGTGGTGACGTAGATATCGCCACGGCCGAGGGTGGCTTCGACGGTGTTGACCTCGAAGCCTTCCATCGCCGCCTGCAGGGCATTGATCGGATCGATCTCGGTGACCACCACCCGGCAGCCGTAGGCGCGCAGACTGTGCGCCGAGCCCTTGCCGACATCGCCATAACCGCAGACCACGGCGACCTTGCCGGCCAGCATCACGTCCATGGCGCGCTTCAGTCCATCGGCCAGCGACTCGCGACAGCCATACAGATTATCGAACTTGCTCTTGGTCACCGAATCGTTGACGTTGATCGCCGGCACCAGCAGCTTGCCTGCTTCGAGCATCTGATAGAGCCGGTGGACGCCGGTGGTGGTCTCTTCGGAGACGCCGCGCCAATCCTTGACTACCCGTGCCCAGAAGCCCGGCCGCTCGCTGGCGACGCGCTTCAGCAGATTCTTGATCACCTGTTCCTCGTGCGCGGCCGACGGGGTGTTGACCCAGTCCGAGCCCTGTTCGAGTTCGTAGCCCTTGTGGATCAGCAGGGTGACATCGCCACCGTCGTCGACCACCAGTTGCGGGCCGAGCTGGCCCGGGAAGCTGACCGCGTCCAGGGTGCAATCCCAATACTCTTCCAGGGTCTCGCCTTTCCAGGCGAACACCGGCGTGCCAGTCTGCGCGATCGCGGCGGCGGCGTGGTCCTGGGTCGAGAAGATGTTGCACGAAGCCCAGCGCACATCGGCGCCCAGGTCCTTCAGGGTCTCGATCAGCACCGCGGTCTGGATGGTCATATGCAGCGAGCCGGTGACGCGCACGCCTTTCAGCGGCTGCTGGGCGGCGTACTTGCGGCGGATCGACATCAGCCCGGGCATCTCGTGCTCGGCGATGGCAATTTCCTTGCGGCCCCAGTCGGCCAGCGACAGGTCGGCGACCTTGTGCTCGGGTTGGATTTTGAGAACGGCATTCATGGTGGCGTGGCTCCGGATCAGTGAGCGGGCGCCGTTTTGGTAAACACCATCGAGCCTGGCCGTGGTCATCCGGAAAAAACACGGCATGCCAGGTCGCAGCGCCCCTCGACGGGACGGGTGATTATACCGGAGTCGCTGCGGATTGCGAACCACGCCGCCGGATCAAGCCGGCGTAGAGTCGGTGGGCTTCGCGTCGATGTCGGCTTCTTCCGCATGCGGCTTCCGATGCCGCCCACCCCCAATCGGCCTGTAACATGCAAACAGCGCCAAGGGCGTCCAACTTCCAGGGGATACGGGGCATGCTGCGCTCTTGCGTGCGCCCCGCCCAAAGCAGAAATCTCGCGATCCAGCGAATTGTTCCCAACGGTTGACGCGCCATGAAAGAATCCCAGCACACCGAATAAAAGGAATCCTGGCGTGACGACCATCTACGCTGGGTGTGCGGCTTTGCCAATGCGGAGGGCGGTGTGCTGGTGATCGGGCGCAACGATCGCGGCGAGGTGGTCGGCGTCGCCGATGCCAAAAAACTACTGGAGGACCTGCCCAACAAGGTTCGTGATCTGTTGGGTATTATGGTCGAGGTGAACCTGCGCCGCGAAAGGAGCAAGGACTATCTGGAGCTGGTGACGTCGGCTTACCCGTCGCCGATCAGCTACCGGGGGCACTACTACCAGCGCAGCGGCAGCACGTTGCAGGAACTGAAAGGTGCGGCGCTGGACCGCTTTCTGTTGCGGCGCTACGGCCGTACCTGGGACGCAGCACCGATTCCCGGTGTCGCGGCGGGCGACCTGTCGGCAGCGGCGTTTGCGCGCCTGCGGCAGTTGGCAGCGCGGAGCGGACGCCTGGATGACGCGGCGCTGGCCGATGACGACGCCGGCCTGCTGGAGAAGCTCAAGCTCACCGAAGGCACCTATCTGAAGCGTGCCGCCGTGCTGCTGTTCCACCCCGATCCGCTGCGTTTCGTGACTGGAGCATTCGTCAAGATCGGGTTCTTCCGCTCCGTCTCGGATCTGGTTTACCACGACGAGGTGACGGGCGATCTGTTGAACCAGGCACAACAGACGCTGGACCTGCTCTTTACGAAGTACCTCAAGGCCGCGGTGACCTACCAGGGCATTCAGCGCGTTGAACGCTTCCCCGTGCCGCGCGCCGCGCTGCGCGAAGCAGTCCTCAATGCACTGGTGCACCGTGACTACGCCGTGCCCGCCCCGATCCAGATCCGCGTATACGAGGACCGCCTGAGCCTGTGGAACGCGGCGTCGTTGCCGGAGGGCTGGACGCTGGAGACGCTGCGAAGCCGTCACGCATCGCATCCGTTCAATCCCGAGATCGCCAACGCCTTCTTCCGCGCCGGGGAGATTGAAGCCTGGGGGCGCGGGATCGAAGGCATCTTTCAAGCGTGCCGGGACGAAGCCGCGCCTGAGCCGCAACTGACGTACGAAGCAAACGGGCTGTGGTTGGAGTTTCCGTTCGCCGCGGCGTACTTGCGCCTGATCGGTACCGTCGCCCGGGAAGCGACCGACCCAGTCGGCGACCCAGTCGGCGACCCAGTCGATCAGGTGCTGCAAGCCTTGGCGAGCGGGCCATTGGCCCCCTCTACCATTCAAGCGCGGGTCGGTCTGAGGCATCGGCCGACGTTTCGCGCCAACTATCTGCATCCTGCCCTGGCGCAGGGGCTGATCGCGATGACGATCCCGGACAAGCCCACCAGTCGCTTGCAGCAGTATCGCCTGACACAAAATGGACAAGCGCGACTGGATGCGTTGAGCAATGGGCGGTGAGCACGATGACGGAACATCCCCGCTCCGAGTGCCACACGCAAGAGCGCGCCATCGGCCTGTAAGATGCGAATTGGTCCGGGAGCTTCCCGAATCAAGAGCATACCGCGGTCGGGCGCAGTGATTCGCATGGGATGGGACAGCGTGAAAAAGCCGGAAACCGAAATCGTCCTACCCAAGCAGGACACCTTCTTCTCGACGGAAAAGCTGCGTCGCTCGGCGCGCGCGGGGACGCAGTTGCCGGACCCGACGATGGCGCCGTATGGCTACGACCCCAAGGCGCGCTTCAACCACCTGTTTCCGGCGCTGGAGCTTCCGGCGCTGTTCCCGCCGGGCCGGCTGCACCCGGACGACCATGTGAGCTTTGGCTCACCGCAGCTGCCGCCGCACCAGCTATACCTGGGCGACAACCTGTACGTGCTGCGCGGGCTGCCGAGCGAGAGCGTGGACCTCATCTACATAGACCCGCCGTTTTTCTCGAACCGCACCTATACGCAAATCTGGGGCGACGACAACGAGGTGCGCAGCTTCGGCGACATCTTCCAGGACGGCATGTTCAGCTACCTCGCCTGGCTCAATGCGCGGCTGTGGGAGATGAAGCGTGTGCTCAAGCCCACCGGTTCCATCTACGTGCACTGCGACTGGCACGCCTCGCATTACATCAAGTGCGAGATGGACAAGATATTTGGATATGACAACCTGCGGAACGAGATCGTTTGGTATTACTACAACCGCTGGACCGCAGGGAAAAAGACGTTTCAGAGGCTGCATGATTGCATCCTCTATTACGGCAAGTCCGAGGAACCGAAATTCAACGTCCAATGGCAGCCGTACGCGGAATCCATGCAAGAAGGGTTCGATAAGAGGGGCTACGTGAAAAGATCCTCCCCCAAGAAAGGGGAATACATGAGCACGCCAAAGGAAGGCGTGGCAATGCACGACGTTTGGGAGATTTCCTTCATTCACTCCCAAGCCAAAGAGCGCCTGGGATATCCTACGCAAAAGCCAGAAGCACTGCTCGAAAGGGTGATTACAGCAAGCAGCAATCCTGGAGATGTAGTTGCTGACTTTTTCGTGGGGGGGGGGCACGACCGGAGCAGCGGCACTCAAGCTCGGTCGTCGTTTTATCGGATGTGACGTTTCGCGGGTAGCGGTATCCGTTACTGCTAGTCGCCTCATAGAACTGGGCGAGCAACTTTCCGGCATGACGGTGACGAGCCGGGCTGACCCGATGCTCAATCTGAAATCGGAAGAGAACAAGATCGCGGACATCCGTGTCGGCTATGTCGGCAGCTACCCAATGGAAAAATTCCGCGGCATCGAGCACGACGAGTTTGTAAAGTTCATCCTCGGCGTTTACGGCGCGATGCCGATTACCACGCAGGCCCAGTTCATCCACGGCACGGCCAACAACAAGCTGGTGCTCAGCATCGGCCCCGGCAGCCCGGACGAGCGCGTGGGACTGGCGCACGTCGAGGGTGCGGTGAAGGAAACACTGCGCCAGTACCAGAAGCAGTTCAGCGAGCGCGAGGAAAAGATTCTCCAGATCATTGGCTGGAGCTTCGACCCGGCGGTGGACGGCTGGCGGCGCAAGACGGCGGAGCTACTGAACCGGCGTGGCCTGCCCTTGCAGATCGAACTGGTGTCGCTGGCGAGCGAAAGCTTCCGCCAGAAAATCTTCCGCAACGTAGGCGAGAGCAATATCGACCTGAAGTTCAACCGCCTGAACCAGCTTTTGAGTTTCACCAGCGCGCCCTTCGCCGGGCAGATCGTGGTGCGCGGTCAAACCGGGCTGAAGGTGAAGTTCGAGCTTGAAGGAGCGCGCACGATGGGCGCGGGCGGCAAGCTGATCAACTGCCAGTGGGACTTCGACTATAACGGCCAGCGGTTTTCGCAGCGCGAATACGCGCTCCAGCGCATCGGCAGCAGCGGCGACTTCAAGGCGGTGCTGGAAGTGGAGCACGAGTTCTCACGCCCGGGCACCTACACCATCGCCGCGCGGGTGCAGGACAACCTGGACGGGCAGGCGACCGCCGTTGCGCAAGTGACCGTTGGTTGCGCACACTTCCAGTTGAAGATCGTGCAATATGCGCAGGTCTGAGCTCTGGATTCCCGGCTGCGCGGGAATGACGGCGGGTCGGGGAAATGACCGCAGAGTGCGGCCATGTTGACGCAGGCCGAGCTGGATTACCGGCAGTGGCTGGAGGAGCCGGATTTTCCTCACTTGAAGCCGCAGCAAGCTGGGGTTGCGAAGCAGTTCCTCGAACGCATCAAGGGGCACGACTGGGACAAGCCGCTCTACCGGCACCAATACACGGCCATCGCCAAGGTCATCTATGCCGGCGAAAAACTGGGCAAGTGGGAAAGCCTGCTGGACATCGTGACCGGCGGCGGCAAGACCGTGATCATGGCCGGCCTGATCGCCTATTTCTGGCAGGTGCGTGGCAATGAGAAGTTCCTGATCCTGGTGCCCAACACCATCGTCCGCGAGCGGGTGAAGGACGACTTCGAGGTACGCAATCCGGCCTACGCCTACAAGGAGTTCCCGTTCTTCTTCAACGGCCACCAGCGCACACCGGAGCGACTGGTGTGTAATGTATTACGCGACAGCGGCGACTCCGCCGGCATCCGCGACGCACATGTGATCGTTTCCAACATTCACCAGCTCTACGAGAACCGGCAGTCGCCCTCGCTGGAGGTTCTGCTGTCGGAAGCCGTGTACGATCTGGTGATCCTGAACGACGAGGCGCACAACGCGGCGGCGGAGCAATACCGCGAAGTGTTGAAGCTGCTGGGGCGCAACAAGACCAAGGCGCGGGTGGACCTGACCGCGACGCCCTTCCGCCTTGATAAGCAGGACCTGGACACCTATCCGCCGATCTATGAATACCACGTCCAGCAGGCGATGCATGAAGGCGTGGTCAAGCAGGTGGTGGTGGCTAAGCCGGACATTGCCAGCGTCAAGCTGCAATATGAGGAATGGGACGAAAACGACCAGGTCATCAAGACGCTGGACGCCGAGGAAGTGCCCTGGGAGCAGATCGAGCAGGAACTGCGACGCGGCGGCGCGGTGCGCTTCGTGACGGCCAGGAATGCGCGCAAGCAGCAACTCCAGATTGCGCAAAGTTGTCTGGACTATCAGCGCAAGTGCGTGCCGCTCAACGAGCGCAACGAGCGCACTTGGGAGCCGCTGCTGCTGGTGGTGTCGCTGTCGCAGAAGGATGCCTGGCAGATGTATGAAACACTCCAGGCAACACCCTTCAACTACAAGCGCGAACAGTTGCTGCTGGTGCATAGCAAACAAGACGATCTGGAGAACAAGAAAGCTTTCCTGCTGGGGCGGCGCAGCCCGGAAGGTCTAAGCACCGAAGATGCGACGCTCTGGCAGCAGGCCAGGCAGGTGCGGGTGATCATCGCGGTCAGCATGCTGCGGGAGGGCTGGGACGTGCGCAACATCGCCGTAATCTGCCTGTTCCGTAAGTTCAGCTACCAGAAGAAGGGCGACCGCATCTATACCGTGTATGGGCCGCAGATCATCGGGCGCGGGCTGCGCCGCATCCGCCCACCCAGCGAGCGCGACCATCTGTTCACGATCGATCATCCGGCCTTCAATCACGGCTGGCTGTGGCAATTGCTGGCGGCGCAGGAATACGCGAAGCCGCTGAATCCCGGCGACGTGGTGGACGAGGGTACGATGGAGGACTTGCCGTTTGACCCGCCGCTGTCTAGCGAGCCGGATCAGGACGGAGACGATGCGGAAGACAAACCAGACTTCGATATCGAGGACATCATCGCCGACCTGCCGACGGCCGCCGGGATCACGCCGGTGGCGGACTGGCAAAAGCACTTCCGCGAACTGGAGTTCGGCAAGCGCATAGCATCTGCCTTGCAGAAAATCACCAATATCAAGAGCCAGCGTCTCGGCTCCGATACAACCGCGCACGAGCTGCCGGACGACGCCATCAACTTTCCCGAGCTGAACCAGTCCGCCGTCGAGACGGTGACCGCGATGAGCAGGGAGACACTGGTGGCAGAATTGCGGGCCGAGCTGGTCAACGAGCCGCGCTATGCCCTGACCGCCTGCTTCAAGATGGAGACCGCGAATCAGACGCTGACGCTGATGCGAGCGCTGGAATGGATCATGTCGGAACTGTTCATGATCGAGGGCCTTGCGGGGCTCGATGTTGCGGAACTGGCGAACCTCCGGAAGCTCCGGTTCTGCCTGCCACAGATCGCCGAGGAGTTTCGCCGCCCTGAGGTGGTTATGGGCGTTCTTGGCGAGGTAACGCCGTCGTGATCGCCTCCAGGCGCGGCATTCTGAAAGGGCTCAGGCGCAATCCGCGTGGCGAAAGCAACTATGACAGCCTGCTTGAGCGCAACTACATGCAGGAGCTGGAGCGGATCGGCGGCGTGCTGTCGTGGACGAAAGACCACGGCATCCGCATTCCCTACCGCATCCTCGGCTTTATCTCCCGCAACTATCTCCCGGACTTCCTGGTCACGTTCGCAGACGGCTCCAAGGAACTGCACGAGACCAAAGGCGCGGGCTTCCTCGCATGGCTGGAGACGCACGCCAAGCGGCGCGCAGCAGATGCTTGGTGCAAGCAGCGCGGGATGATCTATCGGTTCATCGAGAATAGCCGTGGTGCTCTGTTCGCCGAGAATCAGGGGCTGGACCGGCTGGAAAGCGGCGCGGCAATAAAGCCGCGTTCGGTGAACTCGTTGGACGACTTGCTCAAGTAGTCGCGCTGGTCGGACCGACCCTCACGCCGCTTGCGTAGGCAGTGCGCAGCGATCCACGCCGCGACCGGGCGAGACTACGAGGCTATGCGGCGGCTGGTCCGGCTGGCGCTGGGCACCCGACCTTAAGGCTCAGCTCGCGAGCTTGAGGTGTCCGAACTTGCTCTTGGCGGCGCGCAGCGTGCACTCGATGCTCTTGACCGGTTGGCCGGTCTCGATGGCCGTGGAGCTGGCGACCGCGCGCCGGATGGCCGCCGGGCTGGGGGCCCGGCTCGCCACCGTGGGACTGTGAACCGCGGTCTTTTTCATGGCTAGCCCGAGAGGGAGCGTGTTGAGATTCTAACAAACCTGCAAGGACGGCGGCGACGGGCTCCGGAAATCCGGTGCCGCAGTCGGTGCTCGCGGCCTACTTGCCAATGCAGAAACTGCTGAAGATGGCGCCGAGCAGGTCGTCGGCGCGGTAGTCGCCGGTGAGCGCGGACAATGCCTGTTGCGCCAGGCGCAGTTCCTCGGCGCAGAGTTCGGCGGCGTGGTCGATGCGGAGCCGCTGTTCGGCGATTTGCAGATGGCCGGCGGTCGCCTGCAATCCGGCGACGTGGCGG
>JBGSKT010000597.1:0-2142 GCA_041741075.1 Lysobacterales bacterium | reverse complement strand
CAGCAACTGCGCGCGGCCGAGACCGGCCCCGACTACGCCGCGCTATCACCGAACGCGCTCGCTACTACCCTGCGCAAACTCGAAACCCAGATGTACCGGCACGCGCAGAATCTCGAATTCGAGGAAGCCGCCGCGGTGCGCGATCAGATTCACCGGATCCGCGAGCAGGCCCTGATGCACTGATGCTCGCGAGCCCTGGCCCGGTCCTGCGATGTCGATCGCCGAAGCCAGCCATCAATACAAACGGGGTTGGTGGGTGAACATCGCCACCACCGCGACACCCGCGGCGTTCACGGTGATCAACAGGCCCTCGCCGCTGCGGCTCTCGCCACCGTACCAGGCGCCATTCATGTAATCCGCATCGACCACCTGGGTAAACCCCTGCTGCAGACAGCGTTCGGTGAACGACGTTCCCACCAGCAGTTGCAGCGGATAGGCGCCATCGCCAAACCCAGCGGTGTCCGGGCCGGTGGAGTGCCAGCTCAAGTTGGCGGTCTGGCAGCCGGTGAATTCGATGCGGGCGTCCCCCCAGCGTTTGCGGACGACCGCTGTGGCATCAAATCCGGCACCGAAACGGGTTCCCGTGGTCGAGGCCATCTCGACTTCAATCAGCCGCCCCTGAACCGGCCCGGCACCCAGGATCCAGTACTGACTGCCGACCTGGGAAAGGTCCACTATTGGCGCAGTCGCCAGCACATAGGTCGCCCCGGACAGGCCACCGCTTCGGTTGCCCGGAAACAGAGGACCGATCAGGTCGCCGGCGGCGGTGAACGCTTGCACCTGGGCGCCGTTGGTGGCAACCAGCAGACGACCGTCCGGGCCATAGCTGATGCCCGCGGGCTGGGTGACCTCGGCGAAGGTGCCCATCAGGGCGCCACTAGCGGCGTCGAAGCGCAGAATCCGGTTGCTGCCTTCACTGCTGACCAGCATCGTGGCGTTGCCGGGCTCGAACAGGATCGCCCGGGTGTGCCGCAGCCCGCCGCTGTTGGCGGCGACCAGGGTGATCAGTTCACCATTGGCGGGGTCGTAGCGCAGCACGTTGTTGCTGTTGTAGCCGGGAATATACAGCCTGCCGTCCGGGCCGAAGGTCATGCCGTTATCGGGTCCATTGAGGCCACCCGCCAGGCTTGCTACCGGAGTCGAAACCAGGGCGCCGGTTTGGCCGTTATAGCGGCGCACGCTGTCGGCATCGAATCCGGCCACGTACAGATCGCCATCCGGGCTGAAGGCGATGCCCGTTGGCGCAAAGCCTGGCCCGGTGTCGACGAAGGTGTCCACAAACTCCAGGCTGCTGCTGTCATAGCGCAAAATACGGCCATTGCCCTCGCTGGCGACATACAGCCGGCCATCGGGACGTAACGCGATTGCCTGGGCGCCGCTGATCCTTCCCTGGTTGTCGAGCAGACGCAGAAACGCACCGGTGCAGGCGTCGTACACGTGCACATTGTTGGAAAAGAATCCGCTGACCAGCGCTCGGCCCGAAGGGCACTGGTCTGCGGCGGTGGCAGTGAACGTGGCCAGCAGGGAGGCAATCAGCAACAGGTAGGAACCTGACGGGCGATTCATGGCGATTCTCCGTGAACGGGTGGGGTTGCAGCGTCGGTGCTGGCGGCCTCCTTTTCGCGGCACAAATCCTCCGTTTTTTCCCCTTTTCTCGATCCACCAGCAGAATCCACTTGCGCGCTCGCTGGCCGGGGCTGCTCCCGGCGGCACCGGCGTGCATGCCGGACCCAGGCTGGGCTGTGGACATCGACACTCGCTAGGATGGTCTGGCCATGAGTCCCCACGCCTCAACTGAATCACCGAACATCGGCCTATTTTGCATCGGCGACTTCCACTTCGACGCACACAGCCTGGAGTTGTGTCGGGAAGGGGAGGTGGTTCGGCTGCCGCGTCGGCTGGCGCAACTGTTGTTGCGATTGGTCGAGGAGGCACCCACAGTGCTGAGCCGCGCAGCTTTGATCGAACAGGTCTGGCAGCGGCGGATGGTGGAAGACGAGGTGCTATCCAGGGCGATTGCCGATCTGCGCAAGGCACTCGGCGACGACCCGCGATCGCCGCGCTACATCGAGACGATTCCCACGGTCGGCTACCGGGTCTGCGCCCCCGTGCGGCGCATCCCGCCCGGCGCGCAAGGCATGG
>JBGSKT010000596.1:0-1724 GCA_041741075.1 Lysobacterales bacterium | reverse complement strand
GCCGGCCGGCATCGCCCGCGCCCAGGGCCTGACGCCAAGCGTCGATGTCGGCAAATTCGGGGGCGCTCACTCGATCACCTTGGGCACCAGATAAAGTCCGCCCTGCATCTGCGGCGCCAGCGCCGCCAGCGCGGCCTGGTGGTCGCTTGCCTGCACCTGGTCGGCACGCAGGCGCAGACCGAGATCGTGCGGATGCGCCAGCGGCTGTACGCCGCTGACGTCCACCTGGTTCAGTGCCGACACCATGCCCAGCACGCGTTCCAGTTCCGGCAGCAGGGCCAGACGCTGGTCCGGGCTCAGCGCGAGCCGGGCGAGAATCGCCAGGCGGTCGAGATCGGTGGCTTCGATGGTCATCTAATTGCCTCAACAGAACCGCCATTTTGTGCACGAATCGCCTTGCCGGGCAATGCCCCGGCCGCTAAAGTTTCCGTTCTTTGGTAATCGCCCGCCTGCTTCGAGGCCCCGCAACATGTTCAAGAGCCTGTTAGGCCTCTTTTCCAACGATCTTTCGATCGATCTCGGCACCGCCAATACGCTGATCTATGCCCGTGGTCAGGGCATCGTGCTGAATGAACCCTCGGTGGTCGCGATCCGCCAGGAATTCGGTGGCCGGCGCAGTGTTGCCGCGGTCGGTGCCGAGGCCAAGCGCATGCTCGGCCGCACCCCGGGCAGCATCGTCACCACCCGGCCGATGAAGGACGGCGTGATCGCCGACTTCACCATGGCCGAGGAGATGCTGCAGCAGTTCATCAAGAAGGTGCACCGTTCGCGTTTTCTGCGGCCGAGCCCGCGCGTGCTGATCTGCGTGCCCTATGGTTCGACTCAGGTCGAGAAGCGCGCGATCAAGGAATCGGCCGAATCGGCCGGCGCCCGCGACGTGTTCCTGATCGTCGAACCGATGGCGGCGGCGATCGGCGCCGGCATCCCGGTGCACGAGGCCAAGGGCTCGATGGTGCTCGATATCGGCGGTGGCACTTCGGAAGTCGCGGTGATCTCGCTGAATGGCATCGTCTATGCGCAGAGCGTGCGCATTGGCGGCGACCGTTTCGACGAGGCGATCATCAGCTACGTGCGCCGCAACCACGGCACCCTGATCGGCGAGTCCACCGCCGAGCGCATCAAGATCGAGATCGGTTGCGCTTTTCCGCAGTCGGATGTGCGCGAGATCGAAGTGTCCGGGCGCAACCTGGCCGAGGGTGTGCCGCGCCAGTTCACCATCAATTCGAACGAGATCCTTGAAGCCCTGCACGAACCACTGGCCGGCATCGTCGGCGCGGTGCGCGCGGCGCTCGAACAGACCCCGCCGGAATTGTGCGCCGACGTTGCCGAACGCGGCATCGTGCTGACCGGCGGTGGCGCCCTGCTGCGCGATCTCGACCGGCTGATCTCGGAAGAAACCGGCCTGTCGGTACACGTCGCCGACGATCCGCTGACCTGCGTCGCGCGCGGCGGTGGACGCGCGCTGGAATTGATCGACATGCACGGCAACGAATTCTTCTCGCCCGAATAACCGTCTCTCCCCAAGCCGTCGCCACCCGAGCTCGTGGGGGCGCACCCGCCGACCCACGCCACGCCCATGCCTGCCGCCCCCGAAAGCGCTCCGTTGTTCTCCGAGCAAGGCGCCGGCACCCTGCGCCTGATCGGCTATCTGGCGCTGGCGGCGATGCTGATGGCGAGCGACTACCGCAGCGGCAGTCTGCGCGTGCTCCGACACTATGCCGGCA
>JBGSKT010000595.1:0-3060 GCA_041741075.1 Lysobacterales bacterium | reverse complement strand
AGCAACTCGGCCAGATGCAGTGCGGCCGGCCGTTCGGCGGCACTCAGGCCTTCGCCGAGGTGGCGCACGAAGCCCGGTTTACCCTGCAGCGCGGCCAGCCCGATCCGCTGCCAGAGTAGCTGGCGGGTCAGCAGGCCGCGTTCGCGCAGCCAGTCGAACACCGGATCGCAGGCGCCCGGCGCCGAATCCGCACGCAGCCACAGCGCCCGTGCATCCGCGGCCAGTCCGGTGGCCACACCGCGATGGATCTTCGCCGCGACGATACGGCAGCGATTGGCCTGGTCCGGATCGACCAGCGGCAGGTCCAGCAGCGCCTGCCAGCGCTTGGCTTGCGCGTAACGTTCGGCCAGCAGGGCGCGCAGCCGGGCCGCCGGGTAGCTGTCTGGATAGCGGGCGACAAAGGCCTCGACCGCCTCGGTGTCCGGATGCGACACGGCCTGCAGGGCGCGATATTCGACCAGCGGCAGCAGGGGATAATCGGCGAGCGAGCGGGCATAGCGCGTCCACGGCTGCTTGCTGCCGGCCAAGCGCATCGCCGCTTCGAAATCCCGGCGTTGCTGGGCCAGATCGGCGCGTGCCGGGATGGCGAGCAGACCCAGGACAAATGCGAGAACCAGGCGCAACAGCGGAACGGAATTCATCGGCGGCATTCTATCGCTTATGCGCTGAACCCAATCGGACATCGGGACATAAGTCGTGCTGAGCACAGGGCCATAGGTCGTGCTGAGCGCAGCGGTTTTTAACGGCGGAGCCGGTCAGCGCAACACGTTCGGAGCACGGACCCACCAGCCACCGTATGCCCTGAGCGCATACACCGTCGAAAACTGCGGCGCTCTGCACAACCCGACTTCCGATGTTGCGCTCAGCACAACCTATTTCTCTGCCGACTGCCGACTGCCGTCTCCCGACTCAGCGTCCGCCCAGTGCCGCCTCCGGAACATCGACCTCGGCGATTACCGGCAAATGGTCGGAGACATGCAGGCCGAGCACTTCGTAGCGGCGCAGGCGCAACGGCTTGCTGCACAGAATCTGATCGATGCAGCGTTCCGGATCCCAGGCCGGATAGCTCGGCAGGTGCGGCGCCGGGCGCAGTGCGGTGTGACGGAACAGACTGCCGAGTTCGCTGGCGTCCGGCTCGCAGTTGAGATCGCCCATCAACACCACGTGCGGCGCATTGCCAATGGCTTCGGCCAGGTAGGCGATCTGCGGGCCGCGGGCGCGCGGGGTCAGCGCCAGATGCACGACGAACAGCCGCAGCGCCGAGTCACCTTCTCCGAAACGCAGCTCCAGGGCGCCGCGCCCGGGGATGCGCCCGGGCAAGCGGTGCGCCAGCGCCGCGCTCGGTTCGATTTTCGACAGCACGCCATTGCCGGGCGCGGCCACGGTCAGCGCCCGGTTGCGCTGATGGCTCCAGAACGGGAAGCCGGCCGACTCCGCCAACCACTCGACCTGGTGGCGGAAACCGGAGCGAACGCTGTGCGAGTCGGCCTCCTGCAGGCCGACGCAGTCGTATTCGCGCGCCAGCTGCGCCAGCGTATCCAGATTCGATTGCTTGCCACGGTGCGGCAGCACGCTCTGCCAACCACGGGTCAGGTATTCGCGTGCTACAGCGGTCTTGGCGCCGGCCTGGATGTTGAAGGTCAGCAGTTTGAGCAGGCGAAGATCGGCAGGCGGTTGCATCAGGGTGATTTACACCTGGGATGGAATAGGGTCAGAGCGAAGCACAAGCTTGGGTTCCCGCGCCAACACCGAACACCGAACACCGAACACTGAGCACTGAACACCGAAGACCGAACACCGTCTTCGCCCTCCCTCGCTCAATCATAGGCATGCAGGGCCAGTTGCAACTGGATGCGCGCCTCCTCACGCAGCGCCACCGGCGCCACCACTTCGACATCCGGGCCATAGCGCAGTACATCCATCAGCAGTTCGCGGGCGTTGCCGTAGGGAACCTTCAGCTGGTAGCGGCCATCGGGCAGAAACCCGCCTTCCTGCTTGGAATGCCAATGCTCGTCGGCGACCCAACGCGCCGCCCGCGCCGAAAAACGCAGCGTCGCCCAGGATTTGGCGGTGCCGGAGAAAATGCCATAGGCCGAGGCCAGTTGCACGTCCAGTTCGCTGTCGGCGACATCGCTCGCTGGTTCGCTGAGTGCGGTCGGCTGGGTGATGCGGTCCAGTGAAAAACTGCGCAGCGCATCGCGGTCGTGATCGAGTGCGTCCAGATACCAGTTCTCGCGGTAGTGGGTCAGCCGCTGCGGGCTGACCCGACGCAGGCTGTCCTGATTGGTGCTGCGCGCCCGGTAGCGGAAGCGCAACTGATGCCGTTCCAGCACCGCCCCGGCGACACTACGGAATACCGCCTGATCGAGCTGCCGCGACAAGCTGCGGGTGACCCGGATGCGTTCGATCGGAAACCGCCGGCCACCGTTTTGATGCTGCAGCAGTTGTTCGATCCGTGCGCGCAAGGGGGCAAGCGTGCCGCTCAGCATCTCACCGCCAGTGCGCGCCAGCAGTTGGTGCATGGCCAGCAACGATTCCAGTTCGGCGCTGGACAACCACAGCCCGGGCAGCTCGAAACTGCCGGCCGCGTCGGCGGCATAGTGGAAGGTCGCCTGTTCGCCGGTCGATTCGATCGGCGCGCCCAGGGCATCGCGCAAGAAGGCCACGTCGCGATAGACGGTGGCGCGCGAACAGTCGAGTTCGTCCATCAACCGGGTCAGCGCCACCGGGTAGCGCGCCGCCTTCAGAATGCGATGCAGGGTGAGCAGGCGTTGGTAGCGATCCATGGCGGTTGCGGGTGATGAGCGGGTCGGTGGAGTCGGGGGCGCCGCGTCGGCGTCGCCTGGCCCGGGCGCATGGCCGGAACAGGTTGAAGACGGCGGCCGTGTACCTTACCCCGATCACCCGCAGTCCGGTAGCCAGACACGGCCAGCGCCCTGGCTGCACGCGCATTTAACCCGGACTTAGCGAGCATCCGGCAATGCTCGCCGGCTATGCCCTGGACCGATCTCGAAACCCTGGTGCTGGCCCCGCGCCGGCCGACCGCGCGCTGGTCGCAGG
>JBGSKT010000594.1:0-2092 GCA_041741075.1 Lysobacterales bacterium | reverse complement strand
GCCGGGCGACCTCGTCGGCGCCATCCGCATCGCAATCGATCGCCAGGATGCGCGCGGCGCGCTGCACGATCTGGCAGAGTTCGTCGCGCGAATAGAATTCGAGCCGCTGCACGATGCCAAAACGATCGCGCAGCGGCGCGGTCAGCAGGCCGGCACGGGTGGTGGCGCCGATCAGGGTGAACGGCGGCAGGTCGAGTTTGATCGAGCGCGCGGCCGGGCCATCGCCGATCATGATGTCGATCTGGAAATCCTCCAGCGCCGGGTACAGCACTTCCTCGACCACCGGCGACAGGCGGTGGATTTCGTCTACGAACAGCACGTCGTGCGCTTGCAGATTGGTCAGCAGCGCGGCCAGATCACCGGCGCGCTCCAGCACCGGGCCCGATGTCTGGCGCAGATTTACCCCGAGTTCGTTGGCGATGATGTGCGCGAGCGTGGTCTTGCCGAGTCCGGGCGGACCGAAGATCAGCACATGATCGAGGTGTTCGCCACGGCGCTTTGCGGCTTCGATGTAGATCGACAACTGTTCGCGCACCGCGACCTGGCCTAAGTACTCGTCCAGCCGGCGCGGACGGATACTGGCCTCGACCACGGCGTCTTCGCGGCTGGCGGTGGCCGAGCTAAGGCGCGGTTCGGTCATGGGCAGGCGCGGACGCTGGCATCGGTGGGCATCCAGCAATTATGCCTGAAGTTCCGTAAGTAGCCCGGATGAAGCGCAGCGGGCGCCGGCCAAGCCACTACACTTACCGGCTTCGATGCCACCGAGCCGAGCCCCGATCATGAGCGACCTGCTGCGCCGAACCAAGATCATCGCCACCCTGGGGCCGGCCAGTTACGACCCGGTGGTGCTGGAAAATCTGCTGCGCGCCGGGGTCAATGTGGTGCGGCTCAATTTTTCCCATGGCCAGGCCGAACAGCACGTGGCGATCGCCACCCTGGTGCGCGGCATGGCCGCGCGGATCGGACGCGAGGTCGGCATCCTGGTCGATTTGCAGGGCCCGAAGATCCGCATCGAACGCTTCGCCGAGGGCCGCGTCAGCCTGCGCGCCGGGCAGGCGTTTGAATTGATCTGCCGGGCCGATGCCGAGCCCGGCAGCAGCGCCGGGGTCGGGGTCAGCTATCTCGGCCTGATCGATGACGTGCAGCCAGGCGACACCTTGCTGCTCGACGACGGCTTGATCGCGCTGCGGGTCGAATCGATCGCTGCCGGGCGCATCCAGACCACGGTGCTGACCGATGGCCCGTTGTCCGACCGCAAGGGTCTGAACCGTCTCGGTGGCGGCCTGTCGCTCGGCGCCCTGACCGACAAGGACCGTGCCGACATCCTCACCGCCGCGCACATCGAGGCCGACTTCCTGGCCATTTCGTTCTGCCGCAGCGCCGACGACATGCACGCGGCACGGGCATTGGCGCAGGCGGCCGGGTTCGACCCGGCCCTGGTCGCCAAGATCGAGCGGGCCGAGGCGATCGAGGCGCTGGCCGAGATCATCGACGCCTCCGACGTGGTCATGGTCGCGCGCGGCGATCTGGGCGTCGAGATCGGCGACGCCGAACTACCCGGTCTGCAAAAAAGAATTATCCGTGAGACGCTGGAACGCGACAAAGTGGTGATCACCGCCACCCAGATGCTGCAATCGATGGTCGAGAACCCGATCCCGACCCGCGCCGAGGTGCTCGACGTTGCCAACGCGGTGATCGATGGCACCGACGCGGTGATGCTCTCGGCCGAGACCGCGTCCGGCGCCTATCCGGTCAAAGCGGTGGAATCGATGGTCCGGGTATGCCTGGGCGCCGAGCGCCAGTTCCGCTTCGACACCAATTTCGAGACCGCCGCACGCAACCTGCAGCGCGCCGACCAGGCGATCGCGATGGCCGGCATGTTCCTGGCCGGGCACATCGATGTCCGCGCGATCATCGCCCTGACCGAAAGCGGCGGCACCGCGCGCTACCTGTCGCGGTTTCGCTCGTCGGTGCCGATATTCAGCCTGTCCCGCCATGCCGGCGCGCGTCGGCGCATGGCGATGATGCGCGACGTGTTCCCGATCGACTTCGACAGCCGCGGCCTGAGCGCGCCCGACGCCGCCAATGCCGC
>JBGSKT010000593.1:0-9758 GCA_041741075.1 Lysobacterales bacterium | reverse complement strand
GCGGGCACAGCGCAGCCACCGGCGCGTAACGAAGGCAGCGGCCACTTAGGAATGGCGCACCGTCCGCGGTCCGCGGCATCGCTCCCCTTCGTGGCACAGCACCGATTGGCCCGGCCCGGGTTCCACGCTGCCGGGGTGCGGGCTACACTGGGGGCATTGCCGACGATGCCATGAACGAACCGACCGACCTTGCTGAAATTGCCCAGCGCCTGATGGCGCTCAAGGTCGAGCACCGCGATCTTGACCTGGCGATCGCGCGGCTCGTGGTCGATCCCCAGATCGATCAGTTGCACCTCACCCGGATGAAAAAACGCAAGCTCAGGATCAAGGACATGATCAATGTCTACCAGTCCCGGCTGATTCCTGATCTGGATGCCTGAGTCGAGAGTTGAGAGTCGAAAGTCGAAAGTCGAGAGTCGAGAGTGGTGCGAGCATAGGTTGTGCGTTGCGCAGACCGGCTCCGCCGCTGCACACCGTCGCGCTCAGCCGGTGATCTCGCCGGCCCGTTCCGGATCGCAGGTCAATTTGAGGATCGAGTGGCGCAGGTCGCGACTCAGGATCAGCTTGGCGTCGCTAGCCATGGTATCGAGGTCGGCGCCGAAATCGAGCCGGGCCTGGTCATCCAGCCAGACGATCCGGCGTAATTTCAGGGTGTTGATGAAGCCGCGGAACAGGCTGCGGTCGAAAAACTCCGGCGCCGCCTGGGTGTGCAACAGCGACAGTCGCTGCGCGGTGTGCTGGCACTGGGTTTCGAGCTGGGCCGAAGTCAGTGCCCGCGGGCCGCATTTGACCAGCAGCGCCAGTGCGATGTAATAGCGCTCGAACGCCTGCGACAGGCTCATCGCCAGCACCCGCAGTCGGTAGGCCTCGTCGGTCTGGCCGACGCGGCGGCGCAGGTGCTTGCCATCTTCTTCACCATCCAGCAGACCGAGCGCCAGGAACTCGGCGATGGTCTTTTCGATCTCGGCCACGAAGCCGTCGCTATCCCAGGGCAGATACAGCTCGCTCTGGATGAACGGGTAGATGAAGCGGCCGAGGCGGGCCACGGTGGCGTGCTGCAGTCGGCGGTTGTTGAGGAAGCAGCAGGCAACCCAGCCCGGTGCGGCCAGCAGGTGGAGAACGTTGTTGCGGAAATAGCTGAGCATGACCGCCTGGTCGCCTTCCGCACGCAACAGGTCACCGAGCGGATGCCGGACCCGTTCGATCACCCGCATTTGTTCGCCATAGCGGATCACTTCGGCACCGGACAGCGGGCTGACGGTGACCCGGTCCGAATACGGTAGCGTGGCGAGCAGGTGCTGAAACAGCTCGATCTGACGGCTGAGGTCATCTTCGGCCATGGCATGCTTCGGCGTCGCCAGCAACGCCAGCGCGATCAGGTTGACCGGATTGACATCGGCGCTGCGGTTGATGTTGGTGGCGATCCGGTCGGCGAGCTGGTCCACGGTGTCGGCGAACCAGGCCGGGCGGTCCTCCTTGTTGGCATCGTCGCGCCAGTCCGGCGCGGCCTCGTCGAGGAACGGCAACAACTGGATCGGTTCGCCGAAACTCACCGCCACCTTGCCGTAGCGCTCACGCAACAATTTGAGCGAGCGCAGCAGGCCGAACAGGGTCTCTTTTTCCTTGGGCTTGCCGGACAGCTCACCAATATAGGATTTGCCCTCGAGCAGGCGCTCGTAGCCGATGTAGACCGGCTGAAACAGCACCGGTCGGCGCGTGCCGGCCAAAAAGCTGCGCATGGTCATCGCCAGCATGCCGGCGCGTGGTTCGAGCATGCGGCCGCTGCGGCTGCGCCCGCCTTCGATGAAATATTCAAGCGAGACCCCGCGCTGAAACAATTGCCGCACGTACTCGGTGAACACCGCCGAGTACAGCGCGTTGGCCTTGAAGCTGCGCCGCAGAAAAAACGCACCGCCCTTGCGCAGCAGGCTACCGATAAAGGGCAGGTTGAGGTTGATCCCGGCCGCAATATGCGGTGGCACGATGCCGTTCTCGTAAAGCAGATAGGACACCAGCAGGTAGTCCATGTGGCTGCGGTGGCAGGGCACGTAGATGACTTCGTGTCCTGGTGCGGCCTGCCGCAGCGTATCGAAGTGGTGAATCTGGATACCGTCGAACAGTTTGGTCCAGATCGTGCGCAGCACGAACGATGCCGAGCGCACCGCCGGATGCGAGTAGTCGGCGGCGATTTCCCAGGCGTAGCTGCGGGCGCGGCCCTCGGCCTGCTCCAGCGACAACGACTCGCGATTGGCGGTGGCGCGCTGCGCGTCGCGCACGCTTTCCGCGTTCATTACCGCGTCGATCAGGGTGCGCCGGTGCGAGAGGTCGGCGCCGATCACTGCGGTGCGCAATTTGGCGAAGCGCGCGCGCATCACCCGGCTCGCCTTGCGCACCGTGCGTTCGACGTTCAGGCCCTCGTTGACCACGTCGCGCAGCAAAATCGGTTCGGAGAAGTGCACGATCGTGTCGCGACCATTGAGAACGACCGCGAGCAGACGGCGGAAACGCCCGACCATGCTCCAGTTTTCCGAAAACAGCACCCGAAACCAACCCGACTCGCGGGCCGGGGCACGGCCGACAAAAATCGACACCGGCACCACCTGCACCTCGAGCCGTGGATTCGCTTTGACCGCGCGCACCAGTTGCGCTAGACCCTCGGAATGGGTGCGGTTGCGCGGTCGCCTGAAGATGCCGGCGCGACGCGAAAGCGCAAGCACCGAACGCCACTTGCGCAGGTACCCACCCGGCAGTGGCCGCAGCGGCGGCGGCAGCTGGTGCTCGCGGCAGGCTTGTTCCAGGATCAGTACGTTGGAAATGCCGTAGCGTTCCAGCAAATAGACCAGCAGCGGGCCGCGCTCGGTGAGCAGGTCCAGCGGCTGTGCCGGTTCGGTGCGAATCGTGAGCCAGGGCCGGATCAACCAGCCGAGCACCCGCCACAGCCATGGCGCGCGCGCGCGGGCGGTGTCTGGGAGCAGACCGAGAGGCTGG
The DNA here is from genome assembly GCA_041741075.1 of Lysobacterales bacterium. Lineage (GTDB taxonomy): Bacteria > Pseudomonadota > Gammaproteobacteria > Xanthomonadales > Ahniellaceae > 0-14-3-00-62-12. Next base: position 6,770 of record JBGSKT010000593.1, on the reverse strand, counting down.
CTGGCCATATTGCGCAAGGGCACCAAAGCGCCGGCGGCGAGATCGTCGCTCAGCCCTGGTCGGTGGACTCGATGGCGGCAGCGTTATTGCCGTCGATCGCCTTCTCGCGCATCTTTTCCAGCGACTTGTGGTCGTACCAGCGGCCCTCGAACAGTTCGAGCTCGCTCTCGAAGTCGAGCGGGGTGTCGAATAGTGTGTAACTGACCTTGACCTTGGCCTGCTTGCCCTGTTCGGACAACAGTTCGGTGCGTGCGCCATCCAGGGTCTGGTCGATGGAAAAACCGTAGATCTCGAAAATCTGCTTGAGTCCGGCGGCGGCCACCCCGGCCTTGCCCAGCACCTGGTCGAAATCCATCGCGCGGACTTGGTCGAGGCTCTCCAGTTCAAGCGCTCGTGCGGTGCGACACAAGACCCCGATCGACTTCTGGGCCAGGGCGGCGTCGGTAAACGGTGCGGTCTCGACCCAATGGGCAAAGGCGTCGACCCCCTTGACCGCTTGCTGCTTCTGAGCTTCGTTCAGGTCCTCGCTCTGCTGCAGCGCCGAAGCCAGGATGCCACGCCCGATACCGACCATCATCGGCATCTGCATGGCGGCTTCCTTGCGGAACTTGTCCAGCTGCGGTTCCAGCTCGGCCCAGAGCTTCTGCTCGGCATCGGTCGCGGTCAGGCGCTCCAGGTTGGACTTGAACTCGGCGCGGTCGGCGTCGGTGATCGGCTTGGCGTCCAGCTTGGCCTGCCATTCTGCACGCAGTTGCGCCAGGTATTGCGGTGGCACCGAGGCTTCGACCACGGCCTTGTAGTTGTTTTCACGCAGATTGCGGATATTGCTGGCGACCGCAGCGGTGGGCGACTCGGCACTGGCCGCGATGGCGGCCTGGCTGGCGGCTACGGACTGGTCCTGCTTGTTGCCGCAGCCGGCGAGCACCAGCAGGGCGAGCAAGGGCAGGGTGAATGTACGCGGGGTGAGGGTCATGGCAGGGATTCTCTCTTCAGCGTGAAAGCGAATGGACCAGCGAATTGCACAGGACTGGGGTAAAAGCAAAGCCGCAATGCCGGCCGCCGCGCCTTTGCGTCGCCGGTCTTGGTCCGGGGCGTAGTCGGCCGCCGGTCTGCGAGCAGCAAATGGTCAGATGATCACGCGACAACCCTGCGGGCCGGCCAGAAGGTGTCAGCAGACCTGGTTCATAAAATGACCGCCATTTGGACGACTGCTTAGCTGTTTCGGGCTGGCGAGGCGCCGGCCCAGTCGGTGCACACGCATTGCGGCCTCGTCTTGTCTGGGGGTCTTGCCACTGGACGGCAAGGGCCGGGGAGGGTGGATTGTCGTCTGACCGGCCGGGTGAACAGGAACTCGCCATGCAGAACCGCCCAGGTTAGTGCCCACAGGTCGAATGGGGAATGGTGGGCGGTTCGCCCGGGCTTGGCAAGTGGCCAGCGGCCAAAAAAAATCAGATGGCTCTTGCGGGCCATCTGACAAACCGGCACAAGGCCGGGAGGGGGAAAGGGCGCATTGCGTGGAGGTATTGTCGTTATCGGGGGCCTTGGCTTGCATTAATAGTAGCTTAGACCGATCTGTTAAGACAATACCTCACAAAACCAGTGGCATCTAATTGAATATCAACGAAATATGCTAGAAATCACCGCCTGGGCAGCCAGTGCGGCCTGGCGCGGATCGGGGGCCAACCGGATCGGACGGCCGACCACCACGTAGTCGGCGCCGTTCAGGAAAGCCTGGCGCAGATCGACCGTGCGTTTCTGGTCATCGGCATCATGCTCGGTGTTGGAGATTGGGCGGATGCCCGGGCAGACCACGATCAGTCGTGGGTCCAGATCGCGGCGCAGATCGGCCACTTCCAGTCCGGACGAGACCACGCCGTCGCAGCCCAGGGTTAACGCAGCACGGGCGCGGGCCAGGACCAGGGCGCGGGCATCGCACTGGAAACCAAGATCGACCAGGTCCTGCTGGTCCAGACTGGTCAGGGCGGTGACCGCGAGTAGCTTGATCGAACCCTTGGCAGCAACCGCCGCCGCCAGCATGGCATTGTTGCCATGCACGGTGCAGAAGGTCACCGGGTAGCGACCAAGGCCGCGCACCGCGCTGGCCACGGTCGCCGGCACGTCGAAAAACTTGAGATCGACGAACACCCGCTTGCCGCGGGCCGCGAGTTCCTCCAGCACCTCGAAGTAAGCGCCGCTGGTCAGCAGCTCCATGCCGATCTTGTAGAACCAGACGCTGTCGCCCAGGCGTTCGACCAGGGCCAGCGCCTCAGCGCGGGTGGCGACATCCAGCGCCACGATCAGCCGCTCCCGTGCCGCGATTACGGCCCGTTGTCCGGCCATGCTCAGCGCTCGGCGTCCAGGCAGTCGAGATCCAGGCAGTCCTTCAGCGACTTTTCCTGCATCGCGCGGATTTGGTGTTGGCGTTCGCTTCCGCTCAAGGATGGTTCGTTGTCGATCCGACTCTGCACCTCCAGCCAGGAGCCGTACAGCGGGTTGGGCAGCATGAACCAGCGCTCACCCCACCAGTCGCGGTGCGCTTCGACCAGGGCGGCGCGCTCGGTCGGCGTGTTCAGCACATTGCCGGCGAAGTCGCCCAGGTTGTCGCCGAACAGCAGCGCCACCCGATACAGCCTGCCGATCTGCATCCGCCGCGAGACCTTGTCCTTGCCGCGCCCGTCCTGGTCGTTGCGGGTCAGCACCTGGGCCTGACAGTCGAACACCGGAAACCCGACCCGGGTCAGGTTGAGACAGGTCACTTCCTTTTCCGCATCCAGACGGTTGGTGATGTAGAACACCTGCACCTTGGGCTGTTCGGCGGCCTGCCGGAAGAACTGCGCGGCACCAGCCAGCGCGGGTGCCTGGCGATCCACCACCCATTCCTGCCAGCGCTGCTGGAAGTCGGGTTCGCCCTGGTCCGACGATGGCTTGCCCTGGTCGCTGCAGGCCGCGGCGGCGCGGCGCATTTCGCGGACCGCAAAGCCGCTGTTGTCGAGCAGGGTCTCGTCGATGTCGGCAATCAGCGCGATTCGATCGGTCGCCGGTGCCGCCGGTCGTTCCGCCGGGTCCAGAGCATTCCAGTCGGGGTCGGCGAGCGCGCGCGCCAGCGCCGCTTCGGCGCGAACGTAGACTTGCAGGGAAAGTGCCCGGTACTCAGCCGCGGTCTGCTGCCAGAGCGTGGCCAGAAAGGCGTCGTTGGCGGGGGTGGCCGCGTCGCACCCGGCCACATCGGTGGTTGTGCCGACCGGGCGGGCATCGGGTCGGCCGGGCTGGCTCTGACAGGCCGAAAGCAGCAGCAGCGCGGCCATGCAGGCCGGGACAGAAAGTGGGGATCGACACACGACGGCTTCTCCTCGATTGCCAAACGCCAGAGTCTAGCGCAGGCACAAGTCCGGTGGCTGACACCAAAGTCACCCAACTGGCGACTACCGGCAGCAAGCCGGCAGCGATGCCGTTACTCTTGCCGGATTCGCCCGCGGAGTCAGACCATGCGTGCCGCCCTGCTTGCCACCCTGCTCAACCTGATCTTCCTGCCGCTCATGACCCTTGCCGAAGAACTTGCTATTGAACGCGTCTACGACGCCCCGGCGCTGGCCGGAAAGACGCCGATCGGGCTCAAGGTATCGCCCGATGGCAGCCGCGTCACCTTTCTGCGCGGCAAGCAGACCGACCCGTTCCAGCTCGATCTGTGGGAATACCGGATCGCTGATCGGCAAACCGCGCTGCTGGTCGATTCGACCCTGCTGCTGGCCGGTGCAGAGGCGCTTTCCGACCAAGAAAAGGCGCGTCGCGAACGCAGCCGCACCGCGAGTTTCAAAGGCATCCTGGAATACGACTTTTCGCCCGATGGCGGCAAATTGCTGTTCCCGTTGAACGGTGAGCTGTACCTGTTCGATCTGGCCTGCAAGGCGCAAAAACCCGAGCAATTGACCCGCCGCGAACTCGGATTCGTGACCGACGCACGGGTTTCTCCCAAGGGCCGCTATGTCAGCTTCGTGCGCGAGCAGAATCTGTGGGTGCTTGACCTGAGCAACCGGCAGACCTTGCAACTAACCCGCGATGGCGGCGGCCTGGTCAGCAATGGGCAGGCCGAGTTCATCGCCCAGGAGGAGATGGGGCGCAGCGAAGGCTATTGGTGGGCGCCGGACGACAGTGCGATCGCCTTCACCCGCGTCGATCAGGCGCCGGTCGCGATCCAGCGTCGCTTCGAGATCAACGCCGACAGCACCGACGTGATCGAACAACGCTATCCGGCTGCAGGCCAGGCCAATGTGGCGATCAAACTCGGCGTGATCGAGCTCGACCGGGCTACCCCGGCGGCGATCAGCGCAGCCACCGGCAGTCCGCAACTGCTGCCGGCGAGCGCTCCGGTGCGCTGGGTCGATCTGGGTAGCAATGCCGATATCTATCTGGCCCGGGTCGGCTGGACCGCCGATGGCCAGGGGCTTGCCTACCAGGTGCAAAGCCGCGACCAGCGGCGGCTCGATTTGCGGCTGTGGTCGCGGGCCGACGCCGGACAGCGCGGCCTGTTGACCGAGACCAGCACGACCTGGGTCAACCTGCACGACGATCTGCGTTTCCTCAAGGATGGATCGGGATTCATCTGGCAGAGCGAACGCGAGGGCACGCGACGCCTGTACTTGTACGCGATGGACGGCAGCCTCAAGCACCCGCTGACGCCGGAAAACTGGGTAGTCGATCAATTGCTCGCGGTCGACCTGGCCGGTGATCGCCTGGCCTTCGCTTCGGGTGGCATCGATCCGTTGCAACGGCAGATTTTCAGCGTGCCGATCAGCACTGCCGGCCTGGAAGTGAGCCAGCTCAGTCACGGTGAAGGCATGCACGCGGCGGTGTTTGCCGACAACGGCCAGGTCTACGTCGACACCTACAGCGACCCGGCCACCCCGCCGAACGTGCGCCTGCACGCCGCCGATGGCAAGCCGCTTGCGGTGCTGGAACCGAATACCCTGGACGCCAGCCACCCGTACTGGCCTTATCATGAACAGCATGCCCTGCCCGAATTCGGCAGCATCCGCGGCGCCCAAGCTCAGACCCTGTATTACCGTTTGACCAAGCCGAAGGACTTCGACCCGGGCAAACGCTACCCGGTGTTCCTGTATGTGTATGGCGGCCCGCATGTGCAGAAAGTGCAGAAAGCCTGGGACGACCCGCTGGTACAGGTGATGGCGCGACGCGGTTATCTGGTGTTCTCGCTCGATAACCGCGGCAGCGACCGCCGCGGCAAGGCATTCGAGGAGGCCCTGTTCCGGCATCTGGGTGGAGTCGAAGTGGTCGACCAACTGGAAGGGGTGAAATGGCTGAAGGCGCAGCCCTTCGTCGACGGCGACCGTATCGGTGTGTTCGGCTGGAGCTACGGGGGCTACATGAGTCTGATGCTGTTGGCGCAAGCCTCGGACCAGATCGCGGCGGGCGTGGCCGGCGCCCCGGTCACCGACTGGTCGCTGTACGACACCCACTACACCGAACGCTACATGGACCAGCCCGCGGCCAATGCCGAAGGCTACGCACAAAGCAGCGTATTCGCCCATCTGGACGGTCTGCAGAGTCCGCTCTATCTGGTCCACGGCATGGCCGACGACAATGTCTTGTTCACCAACTCCACCCGGCTGATGAGTGCCCTGCAGCAACGCGAAATCGCCTTCGAACTGATGACCTATCCCGGTGGCAAACACGGCCTGTCCAGCCCGTGGATGAAAAAGCACGCCTACCGCAGCATCATCGACTTCTTCGATCGCCGGCTGAAACCCTGAACGCGGCGGATGGTCCGGCAGCACCCGGCTGTCAACGGAGGGCTGTCAACGGAGGGCTTTCCGATGCATTTGTGGTGTGTTAGTTGGCGATACCTCACACACCACGGCCGCCACCGCGCAGCCCACACTACGCACGGATGCTGACCGGGCGGGGAGTAGCAAGGATGTTGGCGAAGCCTGGTTTTTTCGACGCGCGAGCGCTGTTGGTGTTGGTACTGAGTCTGGGTGTACTACAGGCGCCCTAGGCGCAGGCGCAGACTTGCGGCGACCCCGAGGTCATCTGTCCGCTGGGCGATATGGCGTGGCCGCCCGAAGTGAATGGCACGATTTCGGCGGCGCCTGCGGTGTGCAACATCGACCCGGCCAGCAGGTGCAGGGTCAGGTCTTTCATCGTGGCATCAAACGCCAGTCACGGGTCCGATCTCGGCTGGCGACCAGGTCAGCAAGAACGGCTATGAACTCGACGCGGCGCATTGGCTGAGCGCGGTGGTTGGCATTGCGAGTGACGTCTACGACGACTTCGGGCGCCGGTTGAAAGAGCAGAAGGTCGGTGTCGGCCAGGGCAAGCGCCGACGGCAGCATCGCCCGGCGCACTCACTCCGAGCCCTGGAGCAAACGAATCAGCGGCGCGATCGACGGCCTCGGCTACACCGGCCACCAAATGGACCGAGACACCGAATCGGTACAGCACCACAAGCAGCGGCTTTACCGCCGGCCGATTGCTTGCTATGGTGGCTGCACTTCGCCGGATGTGAACACTTCCCGGCGCGCCGATCGACCAGCCGACCCTACGGTCGCGGTGGCGGTCCCGAGGCGGAACGAACGGTTCCGCCGTTGCCGGTTTCAACTCCCTTCTATTTCCTGAGAGACAGCGCACCATGCGCGATTCCGACGTGCTGGAGCCGCAATCCGGCTCCGAAAACCGTAACAGTCCATCCGCCGCGGCGCCTGCCCCGGGCCCCACCGCAATGCCCAGCGCAAGCCCGGCGCCCGCCGCGACCC
>JBGSKT010000592.1:0-3095 GCA_041741075.1 Lysobacterales bacterium | reverse complement strand
CACCTGCTGCAGCAGCAGGCCGGCGGCGTGCTCGCCATCGGCGAACAGCCAGATCGCGGTCGGCAGTTGCTCCGACTGGGTGAAATAGGCTTCCAGAAACTGCGCCAGGCAATCGCCTTCGGTTGGCACCAGGCCCTGGTGACGGGCGCCCTGTGGCTGCCGGTCGATGGTGATCGCGAGCACCGCGCCCTGCATCTGTTCGGGTGCCAGCGGCGTGACGCTGTCACCTTCGGTGCGGGCGATGGCGCGCAGGTCGCCATTGCTTCGGCATTCGGCAAAGGCCATGCGCAGCGCGCCGCAACCGGACAACTGCACGGAAACGTGCCCGGCCATCTGGATATCGCCGGCGAGCAGGGCGCTGGCCGCGGTCATTTCGCCCAGCACCTGACGGATCGCTGGCGGGTGGTGGTTGCGCTGCCGGATCTGGCGCCAGGCCTCGTCTAGCCGCACAATCACGCCCCGTACATTGGCGCCTTCGAATACGAAGCGGCGCAGACAATCGCGGTTCGGATCGATCGGATCAGGAGTTTTCATGGCCACGATTATGCGCCTCAACGGAAGTTTCCTGCACTTGGGTCGGCCGGTGCCGGGTAGCATCCGGGCATGAGCCGATCTTCAAGAATGCCGGCGCGTAGCTGGTGGTCGCGCTTGCGGCGCCTGTTGGTCTGGCTGCTTGCGCTGTTCGTCGGCGGCAGTCTGCTGCTGGTCCTGCTGCTGCGCTGGCTGCCGCCGCCGACCAGCGCCTTCATGCTGGCGCGGCACTGGCAGGCGCTCGCTGCCGGCGAATCCGGATTCGTGTTGCATCAGACCTGGCGACCGCTGTCACGTATTTCGGCGCAATTGCCGCTGGCGGTGGTCGCCGCCGAAGACCAGCGCTTCCCCGATCACCATGGCTTCGACCTGACCGAGATCGGCAAGGCCATGCAACAGACCGGCAAGCGCCAGCGCGGCGCCAGCACCCTGACCCAGCAACTCGCCAAAAACCTATTCCTGTGGTCCGGGCGCAGTTATCTGCGCAAGGGGCTGGAGGCCTGGTTCACGGTGCTGATCGAGGCGACCTGGCCGAAGCGCCGGATCATCGAGGTCTATCTGAACGTGGTCGAGTTCGGTGATGGCATTTACGGTGCCGAGGCCGCCGCGCAGCATTTCTTCCGGCGTAGGGCGGCCACTTTGGGCGCGGCCGAAGCGGCCCGGCTGGCGGCGGTACTGCCCAACCCCAAGCACTACCACGCCGACCGCCCGGGCCCCTATCTGCTCCAGCGCCAGGCATTCATCCTGCGGCAGATGCGTCAGCTCGGCGGCACCGCCTGGGTGGCCGACTGGACCAGACCGAACTGATCGCCAGGGCCAGAGGACGGAAGTCAGACGACAGAGTTCTGCATTCTGCATTGAGTCTGTGTTCCGTCCTCTGTCTTCTGTCTTCTGGACCGCATCGACGCCGCTGCCGCCCGGGACTACACTCGGCGCACCCAGTGGCAAGGAGAAGCGACCATGACCACGATCAAACATCTGCTGCGAAACAAGGGCAGCACGGTCCATTCGATCGACGCCGAAGCCCCGGTGCTGGCCGCGATCGAGTCGATGGCCGCACACGGCATCGGCGCGCTCACGGTGATGCGTGGCAATGAACTGGTCGGCGTCGTGTCGGAACGGGACTACGCGCGCAAGGTGATCCTGATGGGCCGTTCCTCGGCGGAAACCCCGGTCTGGGCGATCATGTCGGCACCGGTGGTGACGGTCGGCCCGGACGAAACCGTCAACACCTGCATGCTGCTGATGACCGAGCGCAAGTTCCGGCATCTGCCAGTGGTCGAGGGCGGCGCGGTGGTCGGCATGCTCTCGATCGGCGACCTGGTCAAATGCGTAATCGACGAACAGGCCGAACAGATCGCCCAGCTGCAAAATTACATCGCCAGCTGAGCGGACGGCGTTGCTGGGAGCAGGCGCCAAAGCCGGAAGGGTGGACAAGCGCAGCGCATCCGGTCCAGAGGACGGAAGACAGACGACAGACGACAGACGACAGACGACAGAGGGCAGAGGACGGAGCAAGCCGTCACCCCGGCGGCTTTCAACAGCGAAGCTGGTCAAGCCGGGGCCCAGTTTCCGAAGTAGCGGTCACGGTCACCGCTGGGCCCCGGCGTACGCCGGGGCGACGGAAGGGTGGATAAGCGCAGCGCAGCGCATCCACCATCCAAGCCCCACCCCAAGGTGCTTGCCAACACTTCGTCGGCGGAGTAACTTCGGCGGCATCGCCTTGTCACCAGCCGCCCCGACCCCGGGAGGACGCCATGAACCGCATTTCGCTCACCATCGCCGCCACGCTGATTCTGTGCCCCGCCGTTGCGGTGCGGGCCGACGCCACCCTGGCCGAGCTGCAGGGTGATGTGCGGGTCAACCAGGGCAGCGAATTCGTCGCCGCCAGCGACCAGATGGTGCTGAAGGCCGGTGATCGGGTGATGACGCTGGAAAACAGCAGCGCAGTGATCAAGTTTGACGACGGCTGCGATATCAACGCCAGCGCCAATTCCCTGATCACCCTGCCCGACGTATCCAGTTGCGCCGGTGGCGTGGTGCTCACCCAAAACGTTGCCCCCGGCAGTGTCGGTGCGATCGGTGCCGGCGCCGAAGCGTCTTCGTTCAACTGGGGACGGGCCCTGCTGGTGATCGTGCCGGCCGCGACCGCGGCGATCATCATCGCTGACAACAACAACAACGGCCGTCCGACGGTCAGTCCCTGAATTCGCCCCGCTACGTGGCGGGCGCCGATCGGCATGACGCTGGCGCGGCCTCCGCGCCCCACTGGTTCTTCCTGCTTGCCGCGAGCGTTCTGCTTGCCGCCCTGATTTTTGGTGGCAGTAGCCGCGGCGGCTTTGGCGATGTGCTGGTGCAACTGCTGGCCTTGCCCCTGCTGTGCTCCCAGTTCCTGCTGGCGCGACCGGCGCCGGCCCTGCAGCGCTGGCTGCTGCTTCCCCTGCTGCTGCTGGCCGCCATCCCCCTGGTGCAATTGCTGCCCTTGCCGCTGGGCTGGTGGTCGGGCGGTGCATTGCGCCAGCAGTTGCAGCAGGATCTACTCAGCGCCGGCGCCGGCCTGGCGC
>JBGSKT010000591.1:0-1823 GCA_041741075.1 Lysobacterales bacterium | reverse complement strand
CCAGACCAGGCGCGCGCGCGCGGTCGCCGCGTTGAGTTCGATGGACTCGACCCCGGCGATCGCCGCTGCGACCTTGGGAATCAGCCAGGCGCAGGCGGCGCAGCGCAGACCATCGAACGCGACCACGATCTCGGCGCGTTCGCCCTCCGCCCCGGCCGATCCGCAGCTGCGCACGTACATGCGCTGAAAAGCGGCGCTGTCCCAGGCACGATAATCGGCATCGATCTCGCCCTTCGCGGATACCTGTCCGCGCAGGGCGTAGAAATCACCGAAGCCGCCGTCTTGCAACCAGCTCGCCGCGGCCGCGCAACCGGCACAGCAGAACTCCCGATCGATCTCGGCGATGCGCGTGCTGATCACGCTGCCCGGCGGCAGTGGCTCACCACAATGGAAACAGTTGCTGCTGCTCACCGTGCCGGCCATGGCGGCGTGACGGAGTAGGCCGGCGCCAGTAGGATCACGCCCTCAGCGCCGTCATAGCGGCCAAGCAATCGCCAACTGCCATCGGGCGGCAACAGCCTGAGCCCGTAGCGACCGCGCAGACCGGCCGGCACGGCGCCCTGCCACTGCCCCGGACCGACCCGGCGCAGGCTGGACTGCCGATCCAGACGGGCGCGGGTGGCGTGTACCCAGTGCAGGGTCAATTCCGGCGACTGTGCAATGGCGCTTGCGTGCAAAGTCATCGTGTGGCCGTCGGCGGCCAATCGCAACTCGGCGACCAGGCCCCTGCGCGCGGCGGCGAGATCCTCGTCGCTCCCCCGGGTCTGCATCTGCGCCTGGCGGAACACCACATCGGGATCGGCGTCGCCGGAGTCCGCCGCCGCCAGCAGCAGGGTGTAGACCCCGGCCAGCACCACCGCCAGAGGCAGCAGCAGCACCAGCCAGGCCATCGGCACCCGGTACCAGGGCGTTGACCGTAGCGGCGCTTGCATCAGAAGGGTCCGATGAAACGGGTCGCCTCGATATCGACCACTTCAGGCTGTTCGAGGCTTTGCACCGACAGCCGGATCGGCACCACGCCCTTGACCGCGCCGGCCGCTGCGCGCAGGGTCAACACCACTTCGCCGGCGTGCTCGGCGGCGACCGTGACCGGGTTGTCGGCCAGGATCAACTGCAGCGGAAATGCGGCGTCGATGCTGATCCGGTAGCGGTGCGGCTGATGGTCCTTGTTCATGATCTTGAGGGTGTACACGTTCTCGATACTGCCGTCGGCGAGCGCGCGGAACAAGGCATTGCGGTCACGCAGTAAATCGACCAGCAGCGGCACCCGATGCGTCACCGACCACAGGAAGGCGCCAATCAGCAGGGCCAGAATGCTGGCATAGATCAACACCCGTGGCCTGAGCACCCGGGTCGGCTTGCCCTGCATCGCGGAGAGGGTGTCGTAGCGGATCAGTCCGCGCGGATAGCCGAGCTTGTCCATCACCGTGTCGCAGGCGTCGATGCAGGCACCACAGGCGATGCATTCGTATTGCAGGCCGTCGCGGATATCGATGCCGGTCGGGCAGACCTGGACGCAGATCGTGCAATCCACGCAATCGCCGAGCTTGCTCGGCGATTGCGTGGGCGGGCTGGCGCCCGCCAGCGGCCTATCTCCAAAACCCCCACTGCCCCCTTCACTGAAGGGGGCCAAAAGCGCATCCCCAACCATCCGGGCGTTCGCGCTCGGCGAGTGCGTGGGCGGGCTGGCGCCCGCCAGCGGCCTATCTCCAAAACCCCCACTGCCCCCTTCACTGAAGGGGGCCAAAAGCGCATCCCCAACCATCCGGGCGTTCGCGCTCGGCGATTGCGTGGGCGGGCTGGCGCCCGCCAGCGGCCTATCT
>JBGSKT010000590.1:0-2745 GCA_041741075.1 Lysobacterales bacterium | reverse complement strand
GAGCAACTGGCCGAGCGCTGGCGTGCGCAGGGCCTGAGGATCGCGCCGGTCGAGATCATCGCCGCCACCGGCTGGAGCGCGGCCGAACTGCTTGCCGCGATCCGGCGTGCAGCGCCCAAACCGCCATTCGACCGGGTGCTGCTGGCGGTTGGTGTCAATGACCAATACCGCGGCCTCGATCTGCGCGTCTATGCCCGACAATTTTCGCGCCTGCTCGACCGTGCCTGCACTTTGGCCGGGCATCGCCGTGATCGGGTGCAGGTGCTGTCGATTCCGGATTGGAGCGTGACGCCGTTCGCCGCCGATGACGCGCGCGGACGGCCCTCTATCGCCGCCGGCGTCGCTCGTTTCAACCGGGCCGCCGCGATCCTGTGCATGCGGCGTGGCATCGAATTCATCGACATCAATCGGAGCTACCGAGCCCGCGGCGCCGACACGGAAATGCTGGCAGTCGATGGTCTGCATCCGAGCGCCGCCATGTACGCGCTGTGGGTCGAGGCGGTCGCCGCGGCGGTGCCGCACCCGAATACCCCACGATGAATTTCAACTCCTGGCAGTTCGTGCTGTTCCTGCTGTTGGTGCTCGCGCTGGCGCTGCCGCTGCGGCGCCATTCGACCGCCAGCAAGGGGCTGCTGTTGCTGGCCAGTTACGTCTTCTATGGCTCGTGGAATTGGCAGTACCTGGGCCTGATCCTGTTCAGTACCGGATTCGACTACTGGATCGCGCCGCGCTTTGCCGGCAGTGCCCACCCGCGCCGCTTGATCGCACTCAGTGTGCTGGTCAATCTTGGCGTGCTCGGCTTCTTCAAGTACGCCAACTTCCTGATCCTGAGCCTGAACTCCGGCCTGGCTGCGGCCGGTGCCAGCGTGCAGTTCGGCGCGCTCGACCTGCTGCTGCCGGTCGGCATCTCGTTCTATACCTTCCAGAGCATGAGCTACACCATCGACGTCTACCGCGGGCAACTGGCGCCGCGCCGCAGCCTGCTCGACTACGCCCTGTTCGTGGCGTTTTTTCCGCAACTGGTGGCCGGGCCGATCGTGCGCGCGGTGGAGTTTTTCCGGGAACTGGATCATCCGCGCCGGCTGCATCTGGCCCGCTTCAACCAGGCATTGATCCTGATCGCCTTCGGTTATGTGAAGAAGGTGGTGCTCGCCGATTCGCTGGCCCAGGCCTTCGATCCACTGTGGATCGATCCGGGCCAGGCCGACCCCTGGGCGATGCTGCTCGCGGTCTACGCCTTTGCCTTGCAGATCTACTTCGATTTTTCCGGTTACACCGACATCGCGATCGGTGTCGCCCTGTTGTTCGGCTTCCGCTTTCCGAAAAACTTCGACTATCCCTATGTCGCCAGCAGTGTGCAGGAATTCTGGCGACGCTGGCACATGACCCTGTCGCGCTGGCTGCGCGATTATCTGTACATCGCGCTCGGCGGCAATCGCCGCGGGCCCGGCCGCACCCGCATCAACCTGCTGCTCACCATGCTGCTCGGCGGGCTGTGGCACGGTGCCAGCTGGAACTTTGTGATCTGGGGTGGATTGCATGGTCTGTATCTGGTCGGCGAACGCCTGCTGCTCCCGCGCCTGCCCGGTTATGCGTCACAGCGATTGCCGTTGCGGCTGCTGCGCTGGCTGCTGCCTTTTCTTGCCGGCACGCCGACCCTGCTGCGCTGGCTACGCTGGCTGCTGACTTTTCATTTGGTCTGCTTCGCCTGGATCTTTTTCCGTGCGCCGGATCTGGCGACCAGCCTGAGTGTGGTTGAACGCATCGCCAGCGCCCGCGTCGGAGGATTCGACTGGGTGACGCTGCAAGCGAGCGTGCTGGCCCTGCTCGCCCTGCTCGGCGCGCATGGACTGGCGCATCGACTACGGCTCAAACGCCGCTTGGCGCTGGCTCCGTTACCGCTGCACGCCGCGGCCCTGGCGACGGCGATGCTAATGCTGATCTGGTTCGCCCCCGAACAATCAACGCCGTTTTTGTATTTTCAATTCTGATGATCCGCAAACTGCTGCCACGACTGTTGCTGCCGATCCTGCTGGTGCTGGCGCTGGAAGGCGGCTTTCGTCTCGGCCTTTGGGAACCGCTGGCGGCGCCGGACAGCCACGCTGGCACCAGTGTGCGGCTCAAGCGCACGCTCGCCGAATTCCCCCGGCCGATCGACTTCGTGACCCTGGGTAGTTCGCGTGCGGTCTACGGCCTCGATCATCGAATGATTGCCGAACGCGCCGCCAGCCACGGCTTCAGCCACGCCAATTTGAGCATGCCGGGTTCACACTGGCTGAGTGTGCAGACCTTGATCGCATGGCTGCACGCCGAGCGTCCCGAACTGCAGGGCGGACTGATTGCACTCGCCCTGCCCGACCTGCAATGGAACAGCAATGGCGTGTATGAGCTGGCCATGGTCGCGCCGCTGCAGGTCGATCTGTTCGGCGATCAACTGCTGCACCAGCGCTTCGACCGCAAGGATCCGGGCAGCTGGGGGGCGGCCAGCGCGCTCTGGCAATACCGCAGCGATATCCAGGATCTGCTGCACCACCCGCTCGAGCGGCGGCGAACACTGCGCTGGTTTGCTAAAAACGGCGCGCATCCGCTGTTCGATGGCCCGCGTCCCGAGTTCGACGCCTGCGGTACGCATTGGCAGACCCTGGCCAGTTGCGCGGCGATCAGCCCGCACAACCCCGATCAGGCGCATTTGCAGCAGACCTGCCGCGACCTGCTGCCGAGCGCCGGCCGCGCGGGCGACTGGCG
>JBGSKT010000589.1:0-2321 GCA_041741075.1 Lysobacterales bacterium | reverse complement strand
TACTGCAACGCGGACTTGGCCGAGCTGACGCCGCCAGCGCGCGCTCGATGTCGTCGGGGCCGGCCTGCGACAGCTCGGCGAGCCGGCGGCCGTCGGCCGGATTGTTCGCGGCAAACAGCGCGGCCGGTTCGCTCCACTGGTTGTCGATGAACAAGCCGAAGCGACGCTGGTGCGCGTCCAGCCAAGCGTTGGCTTCTTTCGGGCTTTCCGGGGCGGGGCCGTAGTCCATCGTGGTCAGAATCTGCTGGAGGGTGGGCATGGGATCATCCTGGTATACAACTCGCCTTACGGCATGGCATGGCGGTGCGCGGCCGAATACTGGCCGCTGACGAAATGTTCAAGCTGGCGCTCGATGTCGGTGAGCAGGCTGGACGCACCGATCCGGAACAGCTCCGGCTGCAGCCAGTCGTGGCCCAGTTCTTCCTTCATCAGGGTCAGATACTGGATGGCATTGCGCGCCGAGCTGACCCCGCCGGCGGGTTTGAAGCCGACCTTGAAGCCGCTGTGCTCGAAATATTCGCGGATCATCCGCACCATCACCAGGGCCACCGGCAGGGTCGCGTTGACGCCTTCCTTGCCGGTCGAGGTCTTGATGAAATCGGCGCCGGCTTGCATGCACACCACGCTGGCACGGGCCACGTTTTCCAGGGTCTGCAGGTCGCCGGTGGCGAGGATCGCCTTGACGTGGGCCGCGCCGCAGGCTTCGCGGTAGGCGCGCATTTCATCGAACAGGGCCTGCCAGTTGCCGGTCAGCACGTGCTGACGGGTGATCACGATATCGATTTCCTGGGCACCATCGGCGACCGACAGCTCGATCTCGCGGCACTTGGTTTCCATGCTGGTCAAACCGGACGGGAAACCGGTGGACACCGCTGCCACCGGAATGCCGCTGCCGGCCAGAAAGGCCACCGCCGGCGCGACCATCTGATGATAAACGCAGACCGCGCCGACCCGCAGGCCGTCGATGCCGAGCGCCTGCGCCAGATCCGGGCGCAGCGGCCGCCGTGCCTTGCGACACAGGCGTTCGACCCGGCCCGGGGTATCGTCGCCACTCAGGGTGGTCAGGTCCATGCACTCGATCGCGCGCAGCAGCCAGGCCGCCTGGTAATCCTTCTTGACCGAACGCCGAGCGTTCAGGCTGGCAATGCGGCGATCGGCCGCCGGCCGATTGACCCGCAGCCGGCTGACCCAATCGAGATCGAGCGTAGCGATCGGATTACGCGGATGGGGAGGGTGGGATGTGCTCATGGCCGACGGGTTCCGAAATCGATGCAATCCGCCCACGGGCGGCGGACCGGAAAGTGTAAGCGATCAGGTGGATGCAGTGAGTAGACAAGATCAATGTCATGGCTACGTCCGTTCAACCCAGGCTGTCCAGCACCAGTTGCACCATGCGCACCAGGCCGCGTTCGCGTTCGCTGGCCGGCATGTGTTGGTTGCTTTGCAGGTGGTCGCTGACGGTCAGCACCGACAGCGCCTCGGCGCCTTCGCGCGCGGCGATGCCGTACAGGCCGGCCGATTCCATCTCGACGCCGTGGATGCGATGGCGTTGCAGACGCGCGCAGAAATCCGGGTCGTTGCCGTAGAAGGTGTCGGTGCTGAACACGCCGCCGACCAGGTACGGAATCTCCAGCCGCTCGGCCGCCGCTACTGCCGCGCGCAGTAGATCAAAACTTGCGGTCGCGGCAAAATCCTGGCCGGAAAACTGCAAGCGGTTGAAACTGGAATCGGTCGATGCGCCGAGGCCGAGCAGGATATCGCCGAGCTTGACCTCGGGCCCGATGCCGCCGCAGGTGCCGACCCGGACCAGCCGGCGCACGCCGTAGTTGCGGATCAGCTCGGTGGCGTAGATGGCAAGCGAGGGAATGCCCATGCCGCTGCCCATCACCGAGAGGCGCAGACCCTGGTGGCTGCCGGTGAAACCGAGCATATTGCGCACGCCGTTGACCTGAACCACATCGGTCAGGAAGGTCTCGGCGATAAAGCGGGCGCGCAGCGGATCGCCGGGCAGCAGCACGGTTTCGGCAAAGGCGTGGTCGGCGGCTTCGATGTGGGGGGTTGGCATGGGAGTTAAGGCGTTTTAGGTTAAGGGGGGGGCAGTTTTCGGTTTTCGGTTTTCGGTTTTCAGGAAAGGCAGCGTTCGGTGCCTGGACTGGAAGATTGCAACCGAAAACCGAAAACCGAACACCGCTCTTACAAAAACGTTTTGCCATGCGCCAGCGCCGGCAGGCCCAGATGCGCAGCGATGCTTTGGCCGAGATCGGCGAAGCTGTCGCGGGCGCCGATCGGGCCGCTGCCGAGGCCGGGGCCGTAGACCAGTA
>JBGSKT010000588.1:0-2033 GCA_041741075.1 Lysobacterales bacterium | reverse complement strand
CTGCTGTCGGCGCAGGGCAGCGGCGCCGATGAATTCGCGCCCCGGCCCGAGCACCACGGTCCAGGCCAGGCCGGCCTCGAACGGGCTGACGCTCTGGTCCATATCCTGGCCGTACAGATTCATCCCGGCCTCCAGACGCAGGGTGTCGCGCGCGCCCAGACCGGCCGGCTTGACCCCGGCCTGGAGCAGCGCATCCCAAAAAGCGACGGCACCATCGTTCGGCAGCAGGATTTCAAAGCCGTCCTCGCCGGTATAGCCGGTGCGGGCGATGAACATGCCGTCGACATCGGCGCCAACAAACTTGCCAAGGCGGTCGGCGGCGTCGGCGCCGGCACTGCTCAACAGGCCGCGCACCCGCGAACGCGCGGTCGGGCCCTGAACCGCGATCATGGCCAGATCGTCGCGCTCGCAGAGGGTGACGCCGAAGCCGCTGCCCTGCGTGGCCAGCCAATCCAGGTCCTGGTCGCGGGTGGCGGCGTTGACCACCATGCGGAAAAAATCCTCGCGCAGGAAATACACGATCAGGTCATCGATCACGCCGCCGTTTTCGTTCAGCATGCAACTGTACAGCGCCTTGCCCGGAGTCTTCAGTTTGTTGATGTCATTGGCCAGCAGATGGGCCAGGAACTCGCGGCCGCGGGCGCCGTGGATATCGACCACGGTCATGTGCGAGACGTCGAACATGCCGGCGTCGCGTCGCACAGAGTGGTGTTCATCGATCTGCGATCCGTAGTGGATCGGCATCTCCCAGCCGCCGAAATCGACCATGCGCGCACCCAGGGCGCGGTGGGAGGCATTGAGCAGTGTCTGCTTGGGCATGGCGGGTGGGTTCCTGTCGATGGCCGCTGAGTAATCTGGCTGAGCATAGCGACGTGCGCGTTGCGGCGAAAGCAAGGCGGGCATCCGGCCGGTCGACTGTGCGGTCACCGGGAGCGGAGTTATGGCGATGCCGACCAGCGCGCAGGCAACGGAGCGTAGCCTGGTGCAGCGACTGCTGCACGAGCGCGGCTGGCGCTGCGCATTGCTGCGCATCGGCGTGCTGAGCGCAATCGGCTGGTTGCTGCTCAAGGCGACGGCCACGCCCCTGCCGGCGCCAGACAACCTCGAACGACTGTGGCCGGAGACCGACTTCTCGCGCCGCTCGGTCGAGTTGCACGAACTGGATCCGGGTGGACCGGCGCGTGATGGCATCCCGGCGCTGGTCGATCCGCGCATGCAGGCCGCAAACCAGGTCGATTGGCTGGCCGACGACGCGCCGGTGATCGTGGTCGCGGTCGGCGGCGAGAGCCGCGCCTATCCGATCGAGATCCTGGTCTGGCACGAGATCGTCAACGACCGCGTCGGTGGAATACCGGTCGCGGTGACCTTCTGCCCGCTGTGCAACGCCGCCCTGGTTTTCGATCGGCGCCTCGATGGGCGGGTGCTCGAATTCGGCACCACCGGCTGGCTGCGCAAAAGCGACCTGCTGATGTACGACCGCAGCAGCTTCAGCTGGTGGCAGCAACTGACCGGCAGCGCCATCATTGGCGCGTTCAATGGCCGGCGCCTGCAAGAGATGCCGGCGCAGATCATCGGCTTCAAAAGTTTCCGCAGCGGCCATCCCGAAGGGCTGGTGCTGTCGCGGCGGACCGGTTACTGGCGCGACTACGGAAAAAATCCCTACGTCGGCTATGACAGTATCCAGGGCAATCCATTGCTGGCCGCCAAGGATGATCCGCGCCTGCGTCCGATGCAGCGGGTGCTGGTGGTGCGCAGCGATGGCTGGGCGCGGCTGTATCCGCTGGCGGTCATCGGCAAGCAGGAGCTGATCAACGATCGGGCGCATGGCCTGGCCATCCTGGTGGTCGCGACCGGGCCGGTGCGCTCGGTACTCGATCGGGAGCGGATCGATCGATCGCGTCGCCACCCGGCGGCTGCCGCGTTCGAGCGGCGGCTGGATGGCCGCGATCTCTACTTCACGCGCACCGATGGGCAACTTCGCGATCGGGAAAGCGGCAGCCGCTGGGACGAGTTCGGCTGCGCCGCAGCGGGGC
>JBGSKT010000587.1:0-1943 GCA_041741075.1 Lysobacterales bacterium | reverse complement strand
GGTGCCGTCGGCATGAGCCGCGCCCGCGAAAGCTATTGGCTGTTTGCGCTCAGCCTGCTGCTCGGCCTGTTGCTGACCCTGGTCGCGCTGCCCGAGGACTGGCGCCCGCTGCGGCCGTTCTGGTTGGGACTGCTGTTGATTTACTGGATACTGGAAGCACCCGGCCGGATCGGGCTGGGCGGCGCCTTCCTGCTCGGTCTGGTGCAGGACGTGCTGATCGGTACCCTGGCCGGAGAAACCGCGTTTCGGCTGGTCGCGATCGCCTTCATCATGCTGCGCTTCCGGCCGCGGCTGCGCTTCTTTCCGATCTGGCAGCAGGCGCTGGCGGTGGTGGCGATCCTATTGAACGACCGCGTGCTGGTGTTCATGCTGCGTAGTTTAACCGGCGAGTTTGCCATCGACTGGCGCTATTTCCTGGCGCCGCTGGTCGGCGGTCTGCTGTGGCCGTGGCTGTTTCTCCTGTTCGACGACCTGCGCCGCCGCGGTCGCCCGCGGGACGGTTGAGCATGGCCGCGCCAGGCCAGTTCGCGGACCGTCGTCGGCGCTCGCGTCCACTCAAGGATCCGGTCGCCGAGGCGCGGCTATTCGCCACCCGCGCCGCGCAGGGATTTGCGCTGATCGTGCTGGCCCTGCTGGTCCTGCTTGGCCGCTATCTGTGGCTGCAGGTGGCCCGCCACGACGAATACCGCACCCGTTCCGAACAGAACCGGATCAAGTCGCGGCCGCTGCCACCGAGTCGCGGCCTGATCTATGACCGCAATGGCGTGCTGCTGGCAGAAAATGTGCTCGAATACCGGCTCGAGATCGTGCCCGAGCGGGTCGCCGACATCGAAACGGTGGTCGCCTCGATCGCCGCGCTGATCCCGCTCGATACCGACCAGCGCGAAAGTTTCGAACAACTGCGCCAGACCGGCCGCCGATTCAACAGCCTGCCGCTGAAGTTCCATTTGAGCGAGGCGGAAGTGGCCCGGTTCTCGGTCAATCGGCACCGCTTTCCCGGGGTCGAGGTGGTGCCG
This sequence comes from Lysobacterales bacterium, assembly GCA_041741075.1. Lineage (GTDB taxonomy): Bacteria > Pseudomonadota > Gammaproteobacteria > Xanthomonadales > Ahniellaceae > 0-14-3-00-62-12. The sequence continues at coordinate 927 of JBGSKT010000587.1, read as the reverse complement.
TATCTGAAGCGCTTCTACCCGTTCGGCGCCGGACTCGGCCACGTGATCGGTTATGTCGGCCGACTCGGCAGCGAAGACCGCGAGCGCCTGGATGATCCGCGCTACAGCGCCACCACCCATGTCGGCAAAACCGGCATCGAGCGTTATTACGAAGACCGCCTGCTCGGCGATGTCGGTTACGAACAGGTAGAAACCAACGCCGAGGGTCGCGCCCTGCGCGTGCTGGAGCGGATCGCCCCGCGCCCCGGACAGCATCTGCACCTGAGCCTGGACGCGCACCTGCAGCAGGTGGCGATCGAGGCGATGGCCGGCCAGCCCGGCGCGGTGGTCGCGATCGATCCCAGCAACGGGGAAGTGCTGTGCATGCTGAGTCTGCCCGGCTTCGATCCGAATCTGTTTGTTGATGGCATCTCGCGCAAGGATTACGCGGCGCTCACTCAGTCGCCGCTGCGGCCGTTGTTCGATCGCGCGCTGTCCGGCGGCTATACACCGGGCTCCACGATCAAACCGTTCATGGCCCTGGCCGGACTCGAACTCGGCCTGCGCACGCCCACTGATACGGTCTGGTCGAGCGGTGAGTTCCACCTGCCCGGCCAGACCCAGTTCTACCGCGACTGGAAGAAAGGCGGGCACGGCCGGATCGATCTGCACGAGTCGCTGGCGCAATCGGTCAACACCTATTACTACCAGCTCGCCAATGACCTCGGCATCGACCGCATGAGCACCTATCTCGGCCGCTTCGGCTTCGGCGCGGCGACCGGCATCGACCTCAGCGGCGAGACGGTCGGCGTGCTGCCATCGCGGGCCTGGAAGACCGCACGCATCGGCAAATCCTGGTATCCCGGTGAGACCGTGATCGCCGGCATTGGCCAGGGCTACTGGGTGGTCACCCCGCTGCAACTGGCCGCGGCGCTGGCCACCCTGGCC
>JBGSKT010000586.1:0-6252 GCA_041741075.1 Lysobacterales bacterium | reverse complement strand
GCGCCGCGGCGAATTCCTCCCGCCAACCCAGGGCCGACAGCGCTGCCAGCTGCGCATCGGGTTCGGGCGCGACGGCGGCAGCTGCGCTGGCGGCTTCGGTATTCAAGCGAAGTTGAGCCCGATCCAGCGCGACAGTTCGTGTTTGACCCGATGGCCGTTGTTGTTCAGCCAGTCGCGCTGCAGGTCCACTTCCGGAAACACATCGGCGACCCGCGACCAGAAGCGCGGGCCATGATTGCGCACCCACAGATGACACATCTCGTGCACGACCACGTATTCCAGGGCCTCCGGTGGCGCCAGGATCAGCGCTAGGTCCATGGTCAGGCGGCCGTCGGAACTCATCGAACCCCACAGCGTGCGCATCGGCAGAAAGCGAAACCCGCTGGGTGAGCGCCCGACCCGCAACGAAAAGTAGGCGACCAGGCGCGATACCTCGCGGCGCATCTCGCGCAGCAGGAAATTGCGCATCGCACGCTGCATGTTGCTGACCGATTCCGGGTGTTCCAGGTTGAGCGTGATCACCAAGTCATTGCGTTCGACATGCACGCGCGGAAAACTGCCCTGCTCCCAGCGCACCGGCAATTCGACGCCGCGGAACTGGAATTGCTCGATCCGTCCCGGGGTCGGTGCCGACAGTCGCTTGCTGGTCAGCGAAAGTTCGCGCAGCTTCTGCTGCAGCCAGCCGGCGTTTTCACGCAAGAAGGCGCGTAGGGTGGCCGGATGCGTGCCTTCCGGCATCGATAGCCGCGGTCCACCGACGCCGACCGAAAGCGAAATGCGCCGCGCCCGCGCGTGCGGACGCAGTAGCACCCGCACGGTGCGGCCGTTCGGGATTTCGAGTTCGAGATAATTGTCAGCGCGCAGTTCCATTTCGGTCGATGGTTCGATTAGCCGATTGTGCATCCCGCCGCCGGGTTCACGCCCCCTGCGGTCGGGGCACTACAAAAATCCTTTGCAACTCTTCGAGCACTACCGCCAGTTCATGCGAAAACAGGGCGAAGCGGGCATCCAGCTCGGCCGCGGCCGATTCTTGCTGGTCGTGCTCGATCGCTTCGGTCGCCACATCCAGCAGCTTGAACTTGCGCAAGACCAGGTTTTCATCCAGCACAAAGCGCATGCGCTCGTTCCAGGTCAGGGCCAGCTGGGTGACCTGCTTGCCACTCTTCAAATGCTCGCGCACTTCGTCGCTGGCCAGCTCCTGACGGCGGCACCGTACCACCGCGCCGCGGTCGGCGGGGTCTTTCAATTCGCATTCGTCGCCCAAAGCAAAGCCGGTTGGCAGCGTGCTGTCAATCAGCCACTCGGTCATCAGCGCACGGGGCGATTCCTCGGGCTCGGCGTGCATGGCCGGAAAACTGCCGAGTGCGGTGCGCAGCTCGCTGACGAAGGTCTCGGCGGCCTTGCGCGAGGCACTGTCGACGAGCAGCCAACCCTGGTTCAGGTCCAGATAGCCGGAAAGCCGGCTTGGGCGTCCCAGTGCGCGTGGCATCAAGTCGGTAAGCACTTCATCCTTAAGTCTTTTCCTCTCCCGTCCGGATAGCGGCCGGTCGCGTCCCGTGGATTGCTGGGCGATCTTCTCGGCCAGCGCCTGCTGGACCGTGGCCGCGGGCAGCAGTTTGTCCTCGGCGCCAAGGGTCAGCAGCTGGTAGGCACCGACGCCGTGGGCAAAAACCGCTGAATCGCGGCCGAACGGAGAAACGAAGCCGCGCGTGGACATTTCCAGCGGGCCGAGCGGGCGCAGCGGATGCTGGCTGAGTGGCTGGTCGAGATCGTCGAGCCGCGCACGGATCGACGCGGGGAAGCGGAACAGGGTGATGTTGCGAAAGAACATGGAGCGACATCCAATTCATTTCAGCCCGGGGGCGGCCGCGTAGTTTACGGCAAGCGACCGTCGCCGCCGCGGAATGGGTGGCGGGCCGTGGTGGCTGCCGCGTTCCACTCTGACCGTCGCCGGCCGGGCGGGATCACTTGCGGCGGAACGGCATCCCCAGTTTGCCGAACAGGCCCTTTCCGGCAGTCGGCGGCGGCTCGGACGGCCGGCGCTGGCGCGGCGTCCATTCAATCTCGCCGATGGCATCGTAGGCGTTGACCAGGTTGAACACCGCGTCCATGCTGGTGCCGGCGTTGGCGGCGATCTCGTTCAGCCGTGCCGAGTGCTGCATGGCCGCGACGATCGCGCCGTGGCCATGGAAATCGGCCTCGGCCGAAACCGCGTGCTTTAGCCGGTAACTGCCACCCGGATCAAGGTGGCTGGCCAGTCGGCCATTGCCGGCGAGCAGGGCTTCCAGCCAGAACAGTTCCTCGCAGCGACGGGCCGGTTCGCTCTCGCGCAACTCATGCAGTTCGCGCGTGGTCAGCACCTTCCAGTCCTTGCGCGGCAAGGTGCGGCCACAATAGCCGGCCAGTCGCGACAAGCCACCGGTGGCATGGAAAACCCGGTTCTTTGGGTCGATGGCGAGCCGCGGCGCACCATCCATCTCGATCGACGCGGGCGCCGCCAGCGCGGACTCGCCATCCAGACAATCGCGGATCGATTGGTGCCGGTGGTCGGCCTCGAGGATGCGCTGGATATTCGGATGATCGGCGCTGACCGCGCTGTTTCGCCCGAAGCCACCGACCGTGTCGCGCTTGCGGTTTTCGGCGCGCTGCGAGGTTTCGCCGGTGGCGGCGATGGCGGTGTCCTGGTCGAGTCGGATGCCCTTCACCATGGGCACGGCGGCGCGTTCCTGGTCCGACTTGATCAAGGCATCCAGGCCTTCGGCAATCGGGTTGAGCGGTGCCGGCGGGAGCTGGCCGGGCACGTCGCGGGTGGCGGAATGGGATTTGAGCAATTCTTCCAGACCGAGCGCGGGGGCCACGCCGTCACGCGGCGTCAACCGGGCGCCACCGGAATAATTGCCGTGGCCGCCATCGGCCAAATCGCTGTAGTAGAAATCCTCACCGGCGGCGGTTACTGGCGTCATCGCCACGGTCGGCAGCATCGCCTGTTGCAGAACCGTGCGCACGTCGTCCAGTTGCAGGGGTTCGCGCAAGATCAGCCCGTCGCGTTCGGGATAGTCGGCGTCGCACAGCAGGGCGCAGCGTACCCCGCTCGCCTGGGCGCGGGTCCGCGCCATGTGGCCGGCGAAACTGTTCGGGTCGACCACGACCAGATCGGCGTTGAGCTCGACCCCGAAGCGCCATCGTTCCGGCAACTTCTTGCAGGCCTGGCGGACCAGCAGGCGCAGGTGCGCTACCTGCTCATCGCTGGTACCCACGGTCGCAATGATCAATTCCTTGGCCATGCGCACAGTGTAACCCGCCTATCGGCGCCTGCAAGGGCGGGCTGGGGGCGATTGGCAACCAGGCCAAGGGGCTTTGCGCCAGTGGCCTGGGTATGCCGGAAGAGGTCGGGCGCCTGGCGATAGAGTTGCGACGGCCTATTCCGTGCGCGGTGCGTTTTCTGGCTGCTGTCCTCCGTCCTCCGGCGTCTGAACCCGCCAGCCGTGATGCTGGATGTCCAGGTACAGGCTGTAGGCGGCGGTGAAGAACGGGAACAGGTTCTGCAATACCCCGACCGAGTCCTGCTTCGCGGAGAACAGGAAGTAACTCAGAGTCATCAGGCTGCCGAGTACGCTCATGTACCAGAACAGTCGCGGGATCACCGGTTTTCTGGCCCGGCGCGAGGCGATCAACTGGACCAGCCAGCGCCCGCCGAACATCAATGCGCCGGTGTAGCCGATCAGCTTCCAGGCGGTGACCGTGAGCCCGGTCCAGGACAGCCACAGGATCGGATCGTTCATGGCCGCGGCAGCTCACTTGCGGCCGGGTGCCGGTTGCGCCGGATCAGCCAGGCAACGCCACGCAAGTCGGCCAGGCCGGCCCAGGCCCGGCCGAGGTTGTTGTATTTGGACACGCCGCTGCCGCGTTCGCGGTGGTTGACCGGGATGCTCACCGACTGGTAGCCGGCGCGCCGGACCAGGGCGGGCAGATAGCGGTGCATGTGGTCGAACCAGGGCAGTTCGAGCCACAGCGCGCGCTCGAACAGCTTGATACCACACCCGGTATCCGGTGTTTCGTCGCCAAGCAGCCAGGCACGGATCGCATTGGCCAGTTTCGACGCCAGGCGCTTGCTGGCATTGTCGCGGCGCTCGACCCGCCAGCCGGCGAACAGCCTGACCGTGGTCGGGTGCTGGTCGCGTGCGGCGAGCAGCTTCGGGATATCGGCCGGGTCGTTTTGACCGTCGCCGTCCAGGGTGACGACCCAGGCTGCAGTCGCCGCCCGAATGCCGGTAAGTAAAGCTGTGCTCTGGCCGCTCTGGCGGCCGTGCCTCAGCACCCGCAATTCCGGGTAAGCGGCCATCGCCGCGCCGAGCACGGCGAGGCTGTCGTCCTGGCTTGCGTCATCGACATAGATCACCTCGAAGCGCGTCGATCCACGCAGGACGGCGGCGATCTCGGCCAGCAGTGGCGCGATATTGTCGCGCTCGTTGTACACCGGAACGACGACGGAGAGTTCGGTTGGGGCGGTCATGGGGCGGGAATCGGGAAATGTAGGAGCGACGCTTGCGTCGCGATGGTCGATATTGCGTGGGTGTCGGGTATCGGGAAATGTAGGAGCGACGCTTGCGTCGCGATGGTCGGTGTGGCGCGGGTGGATGGTAAGGCGGATTCCGCTTCGCTCCATCCGGGCTAGTTCTTTTCCGGTTGAATGGTGGATGCGCTGCGCTTATCCACCCTACGCGCGGTCGGCATAATACTGGCGGCACCAATCGACCAACGCGGGCAGGCCCTGTTCGATGCCGGTGTGCGGGCGGAATCCCAGCACCTGTTCGGCGGCGCCGGTATCGGCCATGGTTTCCGGCATGTCGCCCGGTTGCATCGGCTTCAATATCCGTGCCAGCGGTCGGCCGACCGCAGCTTCGATGGTATCGATGAAATGCAGCAGTGCCACCGGCTGGCTGTTGCCGAGATTGAACACGCGCTGCGGCGGGGTGGTGCCGTCGTCTTCGGGCGGCCGATCCAGCGCCGCGAGTACGCCGGCGACGATATCCTCGATCCAGGTAAAATCGCGGCGCATCGCGCCCTGGTTGAACACCTCGATCGGCCGACCGGCCAGCGCGGCACGCACAAACAGGATCGGCGCCATGTCCGGCCGGCCCCAGGGGCCGTAGACGGTAAAAAACCGCAGGCCGGTCAGCGGCATCCGGTACAAGTGAGCGTAGGCATAGGCCATCGCTTCGTTGGCTACCTTGGTTGCGGCGTACAGCGATAGCGGCCGATCAATGCGCTGGGTTTCGCCAAATGGCGGCAGCGCGCCAGCGCCATAGACCGAGCTCGACGAGGCATAGACTAGATGCGCCGTCGCCGTCTGCCGGCAGGCTTCGAGCACATTGGCGAAACCGACCAGGTTGGATTGCACATAGACCGCCGGTGCTTCCAGCGAATAGCGCACCCCGGCCTGCGCCGCCAGGTGCAGCACCCGACGTGGCCGATGCTCGGCAAATACCCGGCCCAGGGCGGCGGCATCTTTGATGTCGACCGTTTCCATGGGCAGATCCGGGCACAGTGCGGCGACCCGGTCGTGCTTCAATTGCGGATCGTAGTAATCGTTGAAATTGTCCAGTCCGAGCAAGCGTTCGCCGCGCGCGAGCAAAGCACGGCAGACGTGGGCGCCGATAAAGCCGGCAGCGCCGGTGACCAGAATGGGGGAATCGTGTGCGGGCATCGAAAAGCGCTGACAGCGCGCAGGAACAGAATGGCACGGTAGCCGAAACGATCGGTCGATGACAGCGCAGGTTTGGTGGCGCGGATTCAGCGTCGACAGGCTGCCGCCACATCGCCCAGACGGAACAACACCCAATGGCGGCGATTGGCGTGGCCGACCTCGGTCCAGCTGGTCGCGGCCACACAATCGCCAATTGCATCGGCATCGGCCAGCAGCCAGCGCTGCGCTGGCGCTCTGGCCAGCCAGTCGATGCCGCGCGCGAGTTGCTCGGCGGTTGGCCGGCTGAAGCCGAACTCGCTGACCGCACGATCGGCCTGCAACAGGTTCTGCTCGCGCCAGGCGACCAGGCCGAGCTCGGCCTTGGGACCGATGGTCGATCCGGCACGCAACATCAGCGCCCGTGACGAATTGGCCGCATCCACCAGCGGAAAGCCGATCCAGCCGAAGCCGAAGGTCCAGATCATCGCCAGGCTGAGGCCAAGACCGGAGAAGGCGCGACGCTAGCCGAAGCGGGCCGCGGCCAGCAGGCCGGCGGCACCGAGGCC
>JBGSKT010000585.1:0-2106 GCA_041741075.1 Lysobacterales bacterium | reverse complement strand
GCCCCGAGCGTGAAGCCAATATAGGAATAGACTGTATCGGTTCCTTCGCTGGCGAGCTCAGTGACGACGTCGCCAGCGTTGTCGACATAATAGCTGTCGTCGTCGGCGCCGCCGATCATGGTGTCGCCGCCCGAGCCACCGTTTAGGATGTTGGCTACGCTGTTGCCGATAATGGTGTCGTCACCGCTGCCGCCAATGCCATTCTCGATTACAGCACCACGAGCAATCGAAATATTGCCGAAGGCACGACCGTTATTAATCGCGGGGTTGGAGCCGAGGCCAGCGCTCGAGAACGCCCCTTCGCGTAGATCAATTTCAACCGCAGTCGTGTATCCCGAGAGATCGAGCGTGTCGTTTCCGCCCGCGTCCCAGATTGCAAACACCGGCGTCGCCTCATCCGACGTGATCGTGAAATGGTCGTGACCGGTGTTTGAGTTGAATCCGTAGATGGTGCCGCCCGTTCGCGTCGACATGTTGGCGCCGTAAAGCAATTGCGCCGCGGCGATATCGTGCAGCTGAGGGCCGGATGCGAATGCCGCCAAATTGCCGCCCGGCCCAGCCGAGCCGAAATAGCTCATCACGGTGTACATTCGCGAATCCTGCCAATAGAGGGAGGATTCTGGATACGTTGGGTCCGCGGCGTCCGACGCATCGTAGTCAGCGGGATGCGAAAGCCCAATCGCGTGGCCGATTTCGTGCGATATCGTGTGAGGACCGAACTCGCCTTCGAAAAGGTCGGAGTTGTTCGACGCTAAAGAAAAATTGACCCAGACATCTCCTGCAAGGGCGCTTGCCGATGTCGAACCCGGATAAAATGCGAACGCCGATGCGCCATCCGCGCCAGCGGTGTAATTGGCAAACAACATCGACGCGTTATTACTGTAGCCACTCGCGTCCTGGATGCGGATAAACGAGATGTTGGCCACCTCAGACCACAGTGCCAACGCCTCCAACGTCATCGCAATTTGCGCCACGGTGAAGAGCGCAAATCCGCTTGTGTCAGACGGCATACTCAAAGGCATGGTCGCGCGGAACGCGAATGTCACAGTGGCTTGATTGCCGAGACCGGCCCACCCATTGCTCTCGCGTGTCAATTGCGCCGCCGCTTGATCCCAATTGTAGATGGGCAAACCGTTGCCTGCGACACCGCCTGTCGGCGGGATGAAGGCTTGCGGATCGGATGGAGAGGGGCTCCGACCAAAAAAGTTCCCCGCGTCAATGTGACTGGATCGATAGAGATCGAATACCCCGAATTGGTTCGCCTCCTCCGACGCACCCCAGGGCGACGAAGATACGCCAAAATCCAAGATCTTGCTTACGCGCCAAGACATCACCATCAACTCCCATCCCGATGCGGCAGAGCAAATCGCGAGCCTTTTCCAGGCATATTGCCGACTTGCGTTAGCCGCAAAGTAGTGCGAATAATCAACGGAATTCGTGGAAAATCGGACAGAAGACTTATGCGCAAATTCTTGGCGGCCGCAGGCTCATTGGTTCTGCTCGCGGCGTGCGGTCAAGGTGAATCCACAGCGCCGCCGAGTAACATGCTCGCGATGCCAGGCCTCGTCGGCTGGACCGACGTGGTGGCTGAAGACATCAACGTACCGGAAGGCGTAGCCTTCAACCCGGTTGAAATTGACGGAATCCAGGTTATGGAAATCTCGGCCGTACCCGGGGCGGCACCTTCGACCCAAAAAACCGGCGGCGTCTCCGTTCGGATGTCCGACTCTTTCGAAAATCGTGTCAGCGGCAACCAATTGCTGGTGACTGTGCGCGCCTACAGCGAACAAGCTGGCGCGCGCCTTGGCGTCGCCTACTCGACCAATGAGGTAGGCAACAGCGGCTGGCGGGAGTTTCCGCTTACGAACGAAGCTACCGACTACCAATTCGTTTACAACGTGCTGCCAAAACGAGCCGGCCTCGGCGATTTTCTAGGCTTCCGATCCTATGAAGACCAGACTGTTCGTGTTGTTGGGTTCCAGGTGACGGCGCTTCCACTCGCCCCCCCCTCCCCCCGCGCAGCACCAGCTGGCACCGCGCTGAGAACCACGCAAGACGAGTAGAAGCGAAGGTCTACGTGAAGGCGCGTTCGCGCCGACCACAGCT
>JBGSKT010000584.1:0-1555 GCA_041741075.1 Lysobacterales bacterium | reverse complement strand
ACGGCCTCGGCGCCGGCGTTGCGGGCACCATCGGCCCCGGGTTGCCGGGGACCGCAGCCGGCCAAACCGAGCATCAGCAACGTCAACGCGGTCACCACGACCGCGGCCGGGTTGGGCAGATTCTTCGCTCTGGGCATGGCGGTGTCCTCGCGTTTTCGCATCGGTGGGTTCTGGTCGATACGCTAGCCCCGCTGCGTTACCGGACGGCGACCGTGGAATGTGCTTTGGTTTGCGGCGAACGCCCGCGAACGCACCGGCACCCGACCCGACCGAACCGAACCGAACCGAACCGAACCGAACCGAACCGAACCGAACCGAACCGAACCGAACCGAACCGAACCGAACCGAACCGGATTGCCCGCCGCCCCGCGGTCGGATCAGGCCGCGACCGAGCGCGGCGGGGTGGCAGCCGCCGCCTCCGCGCCCAGATAGCGCTGGCGCTTTTTCGGGGTGACCCGATCCAGATCGACCCAGATCAGGCCGTCCAGCGAATCGGCAAATTCGCTGTCCACGCCGAAGGCCAGGAAGCGCGCGCCACCGGGCTCGCACAGTTCGGTGTATTGCTTGTACAGGGTCGGCACGCGCGCGCCCACCGCCGCCAGATTGTGCTTGAGCAGTCGCATGCCGGCATCGCTATCGAGTCCATCGAAGGTCGGCGGCGCTGCGCTGTAGCAAAACGGATGCAGGGCGCGTGCGCTGCTCGCGAATCCGTAGTAGTGGGCGTAGTAGGCGACCAGCCACTCGCGTGCCGGCAGCGGCAGTGCAGCACTGATCGAGACCGCGCCGAACAGGTGGCGCACGTGCGGATGCGCGCGCAACCAGGCGCCGATGCCGATCCACAGGTAATCGAGGCTGCGCGATCCCCAGTATTTGGGCTGGTCGACCAGGTAGCGGCAGTCGAGCGCGCGCAACACCGCATCGACGAAGGCCAACCCAGTCAGATGGCGACAACCCTGCCACAGCCGTTCGATTGCACCGATCTGGTTGAGTCGCGCGAGCCCCCGCCACAATGGTCGGGCGAGCCGGTGCTGGCGGCTGGAAAACAGGCTGCTGAAGCGCTGCTCCAAGGTCTGGGTCAGTTTGCGCATGCTGCCATCTCCCGGTGGTGGTCCCCGGGACCAGAAAACTAGCGCGCGTGTCTTGCAGCGGCATGGCGGTCGCGCGGCAGTCTCAAGTCATGGCCGCCGCAGCGCGTGCTGGCGGGCAATTTGTGCCGCGCTGCCGAGGACGTAGGTCGGCGCAAGGCGCAGAGCGCCGGAGCCGACAGGGCCGTGCGCCGCCGCCTCGCCTTTGCTGCTTGACCCGAGTTCTGCGACCCGCAGGCCAAGGTGCAGCGCGTGGTTTGGGGGATCAGGCGGGCAGGGTGCCGACGGTGAGGGTGATGCCGAACGCGGCCAACATTTCGCGTTCCTGTTGCAAGTCGGTGCCGGTCAGCGGGTGGGCCTCCAGCCAGTGCCGGGGCAGGGCCAGGCTGAGGTTGTAGTCGTGCACGTTGAGGCGCAGTGGCGGAGCAGCGGTGTCGACCCGCGAACGGTGCAGCAGGGCGGCCAGCCGC
>JBGSKT010000583.1:0-4879 GCA_041741075.1 Lysobacterales bacterium | reverse complement strand
TCGACGCGCCCGCGGCCGCGCGCATGGCGGTGGCCGAAGCACTGATGAACATCGCCGCGGCACCGATCGCGGCGCGGGCTGACATCAAACTCTCGGCCAACTGGATGGCGGCGGTCAACCAGCCGGGCGAAGACCTGCGCCTGTTCGACGCGGTACGTGCGGTCGCGATGGCGTTCTGCCCGGCGCTCGAACTCAGCATTCCGGTCGGCAAGGACTCGCTGTCGATGCAGACCGGCTGGCAGGACAGCGACGGCAAGCCGCACTCGGTGGTAGCGCCGGTGTCGCTGGTGGTTTCGGCATTTGCCCCGGTGGCCGATGTGCGCAGCGCACTCACGCCGGAGCTGCAACTAGACCAGGGTGACAGCGTGATCCTGCGGGTCGGGCTGCCCGGCGGTCGGCAGCGACTCGGCGGCTCGATCCTGGCGCAATGCTACGGCCAGCTCGGCCGGACCCCGCCCGATGTCGAAGACCCGGCCCAGCTGGCCGCCCTGTTCGACACGATCCAGCACCTCAATCAGGCCGGTCTGCTGCTCGCTTATCATGATTGTTCCGATGGCGGGCTGCTGGTCGCCCTGCTGGAAATGGCGTTTGCCGCACGCTGCGGGTTGCAGATCGCGGTGGCTTCGCTTGGCGACCCGTTGGCCGCGTTGTTCAACGAGGAAATCGGTGCCCTGGTGCAGCTGCGCATGGTCGATCTGCCGGCGGTACAGACCGTGCTGGTAGCCGCGGGACTGGACCAGGCGGTGGCGATCGTGGCCACGCCGCGTCCGGCGGCCGACGGCTTCGCACTGCGCGTGGACGGCCGCGCAAATGGAACCTGGACGTTGACCGAGCTGCTCGGTCGCTGGCAGCAGACCTCGCATGCCATGCAGCGCCTACGCGACCACCCGGACTGCGCCGACCAGGAACGCGACAGCGTCCTTGGCGGCGCGCACCGGCTGCGTCCGGGGCTCAGTTTTGATCGTAACCTCGATGTCGCGGCGCCGTTCATCGCGCGTGGCGCGCGGCCGCTGATCGCGATCCTGCGCGAGCAGGGCGTCAATGGCCAGGTCGAGATGGCCGCGGCGTTCACCCGTGCCGGTTTCGACGCGATCGATCTGCACATGAGCGATCTGCTCGCCGGTCGTGATTCGCTCGATCGCTTCCACGGGCTGGCCGCCTGCGGCGGGTTTTCCTACGGCGACGTGCTCGGCGCCGGCCGTGGCTGGGCGGCTTCGATCCTGCACCACGGCGATCTGGCCGGGCAATTCCAGCGCTTCTTCGAAGACAGCGGCAAGTTTGCGCTGGCGGTATGCAATGGCTGCCAGATGTTTGCCGAAATCAAATCGTTGATCCCCGGTGCCCGGGCCTGGCCGTCGTTTCAGCGCAACTTGAGCGAACAGTTCGAAGCCCGGCTGTGCCTGGTCGAAGTGCTGGATTCGCCATCGATCCTGTTCTCCGGCATGGCCGGCTCGCGCCTGCCGGTGGTGGTGTCGCACGGCGAGGGGCGGGTGCTGTTCGACCACGCCACCGATGCCCAGGCGGCACGGCCGGTATTGCGCTACATCCGCGCCGACGGCGCGCCGGCGGAAAGTTACCCGGCCAATCCCAATGGTTCGCCCGCCGGGCTGACCGGCTTCACCATCGGCGATGGCCGCGTCACCCTGCTGATGCCGCACCCGGAGCGCGTGTTCCGCTCGGTGCAGATGAGCTGGCGTCCCCGGCACTGGGGCGAGGAATCGCCCTGGCTGCGCCTGTTTCGCAATGCCCGGGCATGGTTGGGTTGAGGCTTCCAGCGGACAGAGGACAGAGCACAGATGACAGAAGACAGAAGACAGAAGACAGAAGACAGAAGACAGAAGACAGAAACCACCGTCTCCCCGGCGAACGCCGGGGCCCAGTGCTGGATGCGACGGAACCGTTGAGCACTGGACCCCAACCACCGTCTCCCCGGCGAAAGCCGGGGCCCAGTGCTGGATGCGACGGAACCGTTAAGCACTGGACCCCGGCTTGCGCCGGGGAGACGGCACGCAGCGACTGTCAATCATGGCGACAGTCGCGACGTTCCGTCGCTCCCATCAATCCCTGCGGCGCTGTGATTCCCAACTCCCGTCTCCCGCCCCAGCCAGGCGATACACTACGCGCCGCACAGGCTGGAACCGCCGATGTCCGACCCATCCCATCAAACTGCGCTACCGGCTGGCGAAGCAAACGCCGAGCCGATCTCGCTCAAGCTGTTTCTGCTGACCACCGCGCTGTGGTTGCCGTTGACCTGCTTCGTCTGGTTTGGCCTGCGCAGCATGATCGTCTTTCCGATCACCCGGATGGCGCGCTGGATGCTGGACTGGTGGCTGCCCGGGGTGATCCACGATTCCTCGCAATACGTACACTTCTTCAAGTTCACCGCACTGATCCCACTGCCGCCCGGGATGAGCGCCGCCCCCGGGCAGATACCGGCCATGGACGGCAACGTGAATGCCTTGTTGTTTACCTATGGCCTGGGCGTGTTCTGGGCGCTGGTGATGGCTACGCCCGATGATCGCGAGTATTCGCTGGCGCGGCGGATCGGGATCGCCTTGTTCGGCTGGCTGATCCTGATGCCGGTGCAGGCGGCGAGCATCGTCGCCAACGTGGCGCGGATCCTGTTCATCGACCTGGGTGAATCGGGCTTGCAGCTGGCGCATGAGCACCACGTCAATATCGAAGCGGTCGCCTACGCCTACCAGGCCGCCACGCTGATCGTACCGATGATCTCGGCGCTGATCGTGTGGGCGCTGTTTCATCGCCGCTTCATCGAACATATCCGCTTCGACCCCATTCCCGGGCCGGAACCTAGTGCCCGCTCTACGGGTCAGAGCCCGCAGCCACCCACCCAGCCGAAGCCGGCCGACGCTGACACCGCGTCGTCCGCCCGCCCGCCCGATGAGACCTGAGCAATGAACGAAGAAGCCGAGCTGGCGATCGCCGATGCCAGGCAGGCGCTGCCGGACGAGATCGACCTGGAAGACCGTATCGCTGCGTTTCTGATCGCGCGCGGTCGGCTCAAGGAAACCGATCTGCTGCGCGCCCGGCGTCTGCACGAAGAATCGCCGAGCGGCGATTTCATATCGCTGATGACAAGGCTCGGTCTGGTTTCCGAACGCGACGCTGCCGAGGCGTTGAGCGAGGCTTTGCAACTGCCGCTGCTTTCGGCCAAGGATTGCCCGGATGCGCCGCCGCCGAATGTCAGTCTGTCGGTGCGCTTTCTGAAGCAGTTCCATGTCGTGCCGATCAGTGAAAGCGACGACGAAGTGGTGCTGCTGGTCGCCGAACCACAGGACCGTTACCCGATGCACGCCGCCGAACTCGCGGTCGGCAAGCCGATTGCCATCCGTATCGGCATCCGTTCGGAGATCGACGATCTGATCGAACGCTACTACGGCAGCGGGCGCTCGGCGATGGGTACCATTGTCGAGAATCTGTCCGATGACGCCAGCCGTTCCGAAGACGACGTCGAGCACCTGCGCGACCTGGCTTCCGAGGCGCCGGTGATCCGTCTGGTCAATCTGGTCATCCAGCGCGCGGTCGAAGCGCGCGCCTCGGACATCCACATCGAACCGTTCGAGAGCCGGCTCAAGGTGCGCTACCGGGTCGATGGTGTGCTCGAAGAGGTCGAATCGCCGCCGGCCAATTCGACCGCAGCGGTGATCTCGCGCATCAAGATCATGGCCAAGCTGAACATCGCTGAACGCCGCCTGCCGCAGGATGGCCGCATCATGGTGCGCGTGCAGGGCAAGGAGCTGGATCTGCGCGTGAGCACGGTGCCGACCTCGTTCGGCGAATCGGTGGTGATGCGCATCCTCGATCGCGAAAACGTGGTGCTGGATTTCCACACGCTCGGCTTCACCGACGAATTCCTGCCGCGCTTCATGGAAGTGCTGGAAATGCCGCACGGCATCGTGCTGGTCACCGGCCCGACCGGCTCCGGCAAGACCACCACCCTGTATACCGCGCTGAGCCGGATCAATACCCCGGACGTAAAGATCATCACCGTCGAGGACCCGGTCGAATACCAGATCGAGGGCGTCAACCAGATTCAGGTCAAGCCGCAGATCGGGCTGGATTTCAGCCACGCCCTGCGCTCGATCGTGCGCCAGGACCCGGACATCATCATGATCGGCGAAATGCGCGATCTGGAAACTGCGCGCATCGCGATCCAGTCGGCGCTGACCGGGCACCTGGTGTTGTCCACCCTGCACACCAACAACGCCGCCGGCGGCATCACCCGACTGCTCGACATGGGGGTCGAGGATTACCTGCTCAGTTCCACCGTCAACGGCATCCTCGGCCAGCGCCTGGTGCGCAAACTGGCCCGCGATTCGGCCGAAGCTTACCCGGCGTTGCCGGAAGTGGTCAGCCAGTTCGAACTCGAACGCTTCACCAGCGAACGCCCGATCCGCCTGTACAAGCCGGTGCCGACCGTCGCCGTGCCGACCGGCTACCACGGCCGCACCACGATCATGGAGTTCCTGCGCATGACCGATCCGCTGCGCCGCCTGGTGATGAAGCACGCCGACACCGGCGTCATCGAACAGGCCGCGCGCGAGGAAGGCATGCGCACCATGTACGAGGATGGTCTGGTCAAGGCGCTGGCCGGGGTGACCACGATCGAGGAAGTCCTGCGCGTCACCCAGCAGGACACCTGATCGCCATGGCCCTGTTCCGCTACAAAGCCGTGACCGCAAACGGCGAGACCCTGGTCGGCGAAATGGAGGCCGGCTCGCGCGACGAAGTGGTCAACCGCCTGCAGGATGCCGGCAATGTGCCGATCGAGGCCGCCGAGGCCGGCAGCGGCGGCGGCATGGCCTTGGCCGCGCTGTTCAAGCGCAGTGCCATGACCGGCGCCCAGCTCGCCACCTTC
>JBGSKT010000582.1:0-1599 GCA_041741075.1 Lysobacterales bacterium | reverse complement strand
GTGGCGATGATGCGGGTGTTGTCGGCGGTGAACGGAGCCTGCGCCGGGAACGCCTGGTCGAGCGCGGCCAGGCCGAATTGCACCGCCTGCAAGACCTGCTCGCCCCAGTCCGCTTCCGGATTGTCGCCGGAGTGGGCGTGCTTGATCGCGATCCGGTGCGGCGCAGTGGTGGCCAGTGGGCGTGGATCGAAATCGAGCGGCGCGACCGCACTCGGGCGGCCATCCAGGGCCACACCCTGGCCGCTGTCCACATCAAAGAATCCGTTGCCGAGCGCCTTGTCGGTATGCACCACGGCGCAGCCATGGGCGAGCCCCCACAGGCTGGCCACCGCGACCGCGCCGTAGACCCCGCGCGAGCCGGAGGCGGCGGTCACCAGCAGACAGCGCTGGCCGGCATAGAAGGCGTCGGGAATCTGCGCGAGCAGCCGGTGCGGATGGCGCCGGCCGGGGATTTTGGCGAACGCTGACCACTCGCGTCCGGGCACCTCCGGGATGGCTTCCGACCACCGCCCCAGGCCATCCGGACGGTGCAAGGCGGCGATACCATTCCAGTTGCTGTACAGCGCGCGCCTGCGCAATTCAAGCGCGCTCGGCTGGGCGGCATCGGCCGGCGCCGGCGCTAGCGCCGCGCGCAGACCGGCCAGACCGAGCCCGGCACTGAGCAGGTCGTCGCCGTCGCGGTGGGTGCTGGTGAGCATCTCACCGATGATGAAATCGAGGGGCATGCCAGGCTCCCGGTGCGGTAGTCGATCGCCGCCAGCGCAGCCGGTGGCCAGCAGCGAGACTAGCAGGCAGATGGGGAGGTTTCTGTAGTGCATCGGGAAAACATAACAGCTGTCGGTCGCATCGCCATTGGACTTTGGTACCAGTGACCGGGTGGACAAGGTTGAAGCCGCTATCCTTGGCCGATGCCACGCCTGCTGATCGCCGATGACCACCCGTTGTTTCGACTCGCCCTGGCCCAGGCGGTGCGCGAGGTGATGCCGGGCGCCAGCGTACTCGAGGCCGATACCCTGGATGCGGCGCGCGGACTACTGGCGAGTGATGCCGATATCGACCTGCTGCTGCTCGATCTGCATATGCCCGGCAATCGTGGATTGCTGGGTCTGGTCGGACTGCGCGCGGAGTTTCCGGCCGTGGCGGTGGTGATGATTTCGGCCAATGACGATCCGATGGTGATCCGCCGCGCACTCGCCTATGGCGCCGCCGGTTACCTCCCCAAGCGCGCCGATCTGGAGGCAATCAAGCACGGCTTGAAGGCGGTGCTGGATTGCGCCGAGTATGTGCCCGACGCCCTGCGTGCGGCGGTGTATGCCGACACTGACGGCGGCGCCGACCGCGAACTGGCGCCGCGGCTGGCCTCGTTGACGCCGCAGCAACTGCGCGTACTGGTGCTGGTCGCCGAGGGTCGGTTGAACAAGCAGATCGCCGATCAGCTCGGCATCCAGGAGCGCACCGTGAAGGCGCATCTGACCAGCATTTTCGAGAAGCTCGGCGTGCGCAATCGCACCCAGGCCAGCGCGATCCTGCATCAGTTGGAAATCGCCGATCCGGTGCGCCGACTGTGACCACCGCTGGCGGCAGGCGCGCCCTCAGCCG
>JBGSKT010000581.1:0-5405 GCA_041741075.1 Lysobacterales bacterium | reverse complement strand
GAACGCGACCGCGAGGGCGCCCGCCGGCTGGCTGCCAAGCTCGCCGAGGCGGTCGAGCGCATCGGCAACTGCCAGCGCTGCCGTACCTTCAGCGAAGATCCCGTGTGTGCCCTGTGCGCCAGTCCGGCGCGCGATGACGCCCTGCTGTGCGTGGTCGAATCGCCGGTCGATCAGCTCGCCATCGAGCAGGCCACCGGCTTCCGTGGCCGCTATTTTGTCCTGCTCGGCCGGCTGTCTCCGCTCGATGGCCTGGGACCGCAGGAACTCGGCATGGACTTGCTGGCGCGGCGCTTGGCCGAGGGCAAGGTTCGCGAACTGATCGTCGCCACCAACCCCACCGTCGAGGGCGAGGCCACCGCGCACTACCTTTCGCAACTGGCCCAGCAGGCCGGCGTCCGCGCCAGTCGGCTGGCGCATGGTGTGCCGCTCGGCGGCGAGATCGAGTTCATCGACCGCGGCACCCTGGCGCATGCTTTCGGTGGACGTTTGGAGATTCGGTGAGGGCAGGGGTGGAGCGGCGTTCGGTTTTCGGTTTTCGGTGTATGGGTTGTCGAACATAGCAAGTAGCCCGGATGAAGCGCAGCGCAATCCGGGAAGCAAGTAGCCCGGATGCAAAACATAGGTGGTGCTGAGCGCAGCGGTGGTCAACGGTGGAGCCGGTCACCGGTCACCCATTCTTCGTTCCTCAATCCCCGCAGGACCTCAATGCGCCGCCACCTTGGCTTTGTCGGTGCGGACGCTGTAGCCGGAAAAGGGCAGGGCGCGTTCCAGTCCGACCTGCGGCTCGCCGACGAAATAGCCCTGCAGGTAATCGACCGCGCATTCGCGCAGCAGCGGAAGAATCTGCGGGCGGTCGACGAATTCGGCGATGGTGCGCTTGCCGACCGAATGCGCGATGCCGGTGATCGCTTTGACCACGGCCTGGTCGATCTTGTCGTCGAGCAGTCCCTGGATGAACGAGCCGTCGATCTTCAGATAATCGACGTCCAGGTGTTTGAGGTGCGAGAAGGTCGAGAAGCCGACCCCGAAATCATCCAGCGCGAAGCGGCAGCCCAGGGTGCGCAGGTGGCCGATCAGCGCGCGCGCGGCCTCCAGGTTGCTGACCGCGCGAGATTCGGTGACTTCGAACACGATCTGGCGGGCATCGATATCGAACTCGACCAGCTTGTCGGTAATGAAGCTGGAGGTGGCGGTATTGGTCAGCGATTGCGCCGACAGATTGATCGACAGCCGGACCCTGCGGCCCTGTCGGGCCATTTCGCGCAGCGCCCGAAAGGCGTTGTGGATCACCCAGCGGTCGATCTCCTGCATCATGCCGAAGCGCTCGGCGGTCGGCAGGAAGGCATCCGGGGCGAGCAGCCGGCCCTGCTGGTCGCGCAGTCTGAGCAGCGCTTCGAAATAGGGTTCACCGCGTTCGCCCTGGTCGCCGCCTTCATCAAATTCGGCGAGCGGCACGATCGGCTGATAGCTGAGTACGAAACCGTCGCTGCGCAGGGCCTCTTCCAGCCGTGACGACCAGCCGAGCTCCATGTCCATGCTGGCGCGTTCGTCCGAGTCGGGCGAGAACACATGGGTCTGGTTGCGCCCGGCATTCTTGGCCAGGTGGCAGGAAATATCGGCGTTGGCCATGGCTTCGGCCGGCGATTCGGTCAATCGGTCCATGCGCGCCACGCCGACCGAGACGGTGATCCGGTAACTCTTGCCGGCGTACACGAACGGGGTGTTGGTCAGCGAGCGGCGGAATTCGTCGGCAATCACGTCGATGTCCTGGCCGGTGACATTGCGCAGGATGATCGCGTATTCGTCGCCGCCCATGCGCGCCAGGTGGTCGGATTGACGCAGGCGAGACTTCAGCCGCGCGCTGACTTCGATCAGTAACTGATCGCCGGCGCTGTGCCCGGCGGTGTCGTTGATGTACTTGAAGCGGTCGACGTCGATGAACAGCAGCAGCGAGGTCTGGTCGGAACGCTTTAGTCGGGTGACCTCCTGTTCGAGCTGGCTCTCCAGAAAGGCGCGGTTGTGCAGCTTGGTCAGCGAATCGTGGCTGGCCTGCCAGCGCAGTTCGTCTTCCAGAACGCGGCGCGCGGAAATATCGCGGAAGGCGACCACCGAACCCTTGCGCACGTTGTCGACCAGCATCGGGAACACCGTGCACTCGACCGGGATCGGGCGGCGCGCCGCGGTGATGAACAGGGTTTGCCAGTTCGGCACCTGTGAGCCATTCTGATAGCACTGCGACAGGAAGCAGGCGCTCTTTGGCATCGGCGCACCGTTTTCGAAGGCATGGTGGAACTTTTCGTAGGCCGAGTGTCCGACCAGATCGACCCCGGAGGAATGGCCGAGCAAATCGATCGCGGCCGGATTGACAAACTCGATGATGCCATCGCGATCGACGCCATAGACGCCGTCGCCGACCGAACTGAGAATTCCCTGCAGGCGGCGGCGTTCGGCATCGATTGCCTTGCCGTCCTGGACCATGCGCGCGAGCGAATGCAGCCGCGCCAGGAACAGTTCCTTGGATTCGCTC
Source organism: Lysobacterales bacterium (assembly GCA_041741075.1). GTDB lineage: Bacteria > Pseudomonadota > Gammaproteobacteria > Xanthomonadales > Ahniellaceae > 0-14-3-00-62-12. Next base: position 2,878 of record JBGSKT010000581.1, on the reverse strand, counting down.
TTGAACATGCACTCGATTGCGCCCGACGCCAGAGAATCGCTGATCACTTCGTCGGAATAGGTGCCGGTTATGACCGCGCAGATGGTCGACTTGTAGTTCGGTGCCAGCTTGATGGTGCGGATCAGCTCGGTGCCGTTCTCGTGCGGCATGAAGTAGTCGGTGACCACAATGTCGAAAGTCTGCGCTTCCATCTTCACGCGACCCTCGGCGACGCTGGCGGCGACCTCGACCAGGTAGCCCTGTTTGCTCAGCAGTTTCTGAAAGGCCAGCCGAACCGTGGCCGAGTCATCGACCAGCAGCACGCGCATGCCGCGGTGTTCGATCATCTCGCCAGGTGCCGGGCTGCTCTGGGTCGGCCGCAGCAATTTGTTCAGGGCTTCGCCGGCTTCGTTGTAGTCGCCCCAATTGAGCAGCGCCGAGCGCGGTCGCTTCATCATCCAGTTGACCGCGCCCGGACTGTTTGAATCGGCCAACACCAGCACCGGCAGGTGTTCGAACTGGTCGCGGCTCAGCAGATCGAAAATCTCGTCGGCCTTGGCTTCGCCGTAGTCCGGCCAGCCGACCGCGATCGCACTGATTTCGCTGGACGAGCGCGGCATCCGTTGCAGGAACTCGAACAGGTCTTCGAAGCCGGCGATCGACTGTACGCTGAAGCCGGCATTCGACAGCACCGACGACATGGCCCGACGGCGGGTGATCGAGTTTTCGGTGAGTAGCACGGTGATCAAGGCGCTTACCCCTGCGGTCAAGGTCAAAGACTAGTGCCGCACGGCTGCGAACGCCACTGCCGCCGCGGCGCGGGTGCGCGGTCGGGCCGAAACATTTGTCTGTGCTACCGCCGGTGGTTGGGCGAGTGGGCCACCGTCCGGTACTGGAGCGCGCCCGTCCGGAACCGGACAGTGGCTTCGGGCCGGACCCGGTTCGGCCGCAACAAGGCTTTGCAAAACAAACACCTGCATGCCCATCCTGGGCTGGCACGCGATCTGCATAGTCGGCTCCATGGATATTTCCCGCCCCGATCTGCTCAAACGAAAACGCCGCCGCCAGTGGGTCCTTGCTGCTGCCATCACGCTGGCGTTGGGCGGGCTCGGTCTGGTCATCGCCGGCCTGGAGCCGGCTGCCCCCGGTGTGGCGCGTTCGTCGGTCTGGATCGATACCGTCAAACGCGGCACCTTCCAGCGCGAGGTGCGCGGGCCCGGGGTGCTGGTGCCCAAGGAAATCCGCTGGATCGCCGCCGAATCCAGCGCCCGGGTCGAGCGCATCCTGGTCAAGCCGGGTGCCGCGGTCGGTGCCGACACCCTGATCATCGAACTCAGCAACCCGGAGGTGCAGGACGCCCTGCTCGCCGCTCGCGCCGCCTTGACCGCAGCCCAGGCCGATTACGCGGCGCGGCAGATGACGCTGGAGAGTGAACAGCTCGACCGCCGCGCCGATCGCGTGCGCAGCGATGGCGATTACGAGGCGGCGCGCCTGCAGGCCGAGGCCGAGGCCGGGTTGAACCGCAAGGGCATCATCTCCGACATCAACTACCGGCGCAGCCAGTTGACCGCTGACAGCCTCAAGGTGCGCAGCGAGATCGAACGTGAACGCGCCGCCATGTTTGCCCGCACGATGACGGCGCAGCTCAGCGCCGATCGGGCGCGTATCGCGCAATTGCAAAACACCCAGGCCCTGCGCCAGCGTCAGGCCGACGCGCTCGGCGTGCGCGCCGGCATCAGGGGCGTGCTGCAGCAGGTGCCGGTACAGGAAGGCCAGCAGGTCGCCACCGGCACCAATCTCGCTCGGGTCGCGGTGCCGGATGTGCTGATCGCCGAGCTGCGCATCGCCGAGACCCAAGCCAAGGATCTACGCCTCGGTCTGGCGGCCGCGATCGACACCCGCAATGGCATCGTGCCGGGGCGACTGGTGCGCATCGATCCGGCGGTGATCAATGGCAGCGTCCAGGTCGATGTCGATCTGGATGGCGCGCTGCCGGCTGGCGCACGGCCGGATCTCTCGGTCGATGGCACCATCACCATCGAAGCGATCGCAGACGCCGTATTCGTTGGACGCCCCGCCTACGCCCAGAGCGCGGGCGAAATCACCCTGTTCCGCATCGACCCGCAAGGCGGAGTGGCGCGGCGGGTAGCGGTGCGGCTCGGCCGCACATCGGTCAATCTGGTCGAAGTGCTCAAGGGCCTGAACGTCGGCGACCAGGTGATCCTGTCGGACACCTCTCCTTGGGACGCCTATGATCGGATCCGGCTGGAGTAGGGGGTGCGGGAGACGGGAGACGGGATGCGGGAGACGGGAGTCGGGAAAGCCGTCGTCCCGGCTAACGCCGGGACCCAGTCGTCGAAGCCGCAACCCTCGACCAAGGCTGGGCCCCGGCCTACGCCGGGGCGACGATCCAACCTACGAATTTACCAACCTACGAACCTAAAACTGGAAAAACCAATGACCGAATCCGCCCCGCCCCTGATCCACCTCAGCGACCTTGCCAAAGTGTTCTACACCGACGAGGTCGAGACCCACGCGCTGGCCAACATGCACTTCGAGATCGCCAAGGGCGAATACGTGTCGATCTCCGGGCCATCCGGCTGCGGCAAATCGACCTTGTTGTCGATCCTCGGGCTGCTCGATACGCCGACCTCGGGCAGCTATACCCTGAACGGGGTGCCGGTGCAGGACATCGGCGCCAACCAGCGCGCGCGTATCCGCAACCGTGAGATCGGCTTCATCTTTCAGGCGTTCAACCTGATCGGCGATCTCAGCGTGTTCGAAAACGTCGAGCTGCCGCTGACCTACCGCGATGGCATCGGCAAGGCCGAGCGCCGCGAGCGCGCACTCGCCGCGCTGTCGCGGGTCGGCATGGCGCATCGCGTCAAGCACTACCCGG
>JBGSKT010000580.1:0-5160 GCA_041741075.1 Lysobacterales bacterium | reverse complement strand
GCCACGCCGCGCTACGCCAAGGGTAAATCGGCGCGCGACAAGCTGAGCGTGCAGATCGAACTGACCGATTTCTCCGTCTACTACAACCAGGGTGCCGCCGAGGCGGCGATTGCCGCGATCAAGGAAGGCAAGAGCGAGGTGATCTGCGACGCCGGGCAACTGGTAAAGATCAGCAAGAACAAGGACGGTGTAGTCAAGCGCACGGTGCTGACGAAACACTGGACCGACTGGGTGGACTACTGGGCGGTCGACTTCGATTACATGAGCCGCCAGGAAATCATCAAGGTACCGGTGGGCGCCGGCATCGGCGGCGTGTTGCCGGGGTTCGAGCACGGCCAGACCGAGCTGCCCATCGCGTTCGAGGAACGCTGGACCGGCGGCTACATCTTCGAAAACGAGTGGCAGAGCTTTCGCACCCGCAAAGACCGCGAGATCGAACTCAAGACCGCCGAACACACTTATGATCGTCCCGGCCGTTACACCGTGGCGGTGAAAGTCATCGACATATTCGGCAACGACACCATGACCCTGGTGCCGGTCATCGTCGGCTGAGCGCGTAGGGTGGATAAGCGCAGCGCATCCACCGAACATCCCGGATGACCAGCTACGCTGTTGAAGAGCCCTTGCGCTCCGCTTCATCCGGGCTACGCCGCTGCTTGCTTATTTTTCAGCAGCATTGCCGGGTGCAAACCCGGCGGCAATGATGCCGTGGGCGTGGTGCAGCCAACCGGGTAGTTCCGGGTCTTGCGACAGCTTCAGCGCCGAACGCAAGGGAGCTTCCATTCGACGAACGAATGTCGTGGCCCGCTCCGGGCCGTCTTCGAAAATCTGGCGCAGCATATTCCGGATCGCATCCGCCTCTTCGTCGTGACCGGCACCCGAGAGCAGCAACATGCCCATCACCAGACGAAGGTCTGCGGTTTCTTGAGACAGAGCCGATACCGCCGCGCTGATGAAGGCTATGGATTGCCAGTGCTGCTGATGAAAGGCGGGGGCGAATTCCTCGATCAGGCGGAATCGGTTCAACACCGCCAGTTCGTCCGCGATGTCGAATTCGGGCGGCGCCTGGGTGGCGTCGGCGTTCATGGAAAAGCCTCGCGGGCGACCAGAAAGACCGCGAACTCGACGCGCTCCCAGGGGTTGTGCGAATCCCGCAGGCGCAGGATTTCGGCGCGGAGCGCCTGACCGCGATCCAGCAGTTGGCTGGCGGCGGCGTTGTCCAGGCGCGGCAGGTAGCCGAGTTTGCGACCGCGCCACTCGACCCGAACCGCGCGCGGGTCGTAGGCGTTGTCGGGCTCGCGTACCAGGTCGAGCGCGGCGCCGACCTGCAGCGATGGCCACAGCGTTCCACCCTGGTGGTATTGAAATCCGGCCACCGGCGCGCGTTGCAGTTCGAGTTTACGGAACCTCGCCTGCGGCGCCGACACCGACACCGACACCGGAGTCGGAGTCGGAGTGGGAACGCTCGCGCGCACGCGGGTTGCGGCGGCGATCAGGCCGATCAGCGCGCTGCTCTGCTCAAGAAAGGATCGTCTGTTCATGTTGGCTCCCAGTCATTCAGGTATTCGATTCGGTGCGGCTCGGTGCGGGTTCGGGCCGGCCGGGCAACGCGCTACAAGTCGAGGTCGCAATCGCAATCGCCGCCGCTACCGAACAGAGAGAACAAGGCGGAAACGCCGAGAGCCATCAGGCCCAATCGGAGCAGGCCGCTCTTTAACGGCCGCTCGGGCCGGGCGAAGGGCAGGGCGAGCAAGATCAACAGCACGAAGATGGCGAAACTCTGCGCAACGATGCCCAATACCAGTGCGATCAAGAAGTCGATGACCATGGCCGCTTTCCCTCCAGAAAATCCACTGGCGGACAGCGTATCCACCCGGGTGTCTCACAGAGTGAGCCTCAGCGATCGACCGGATCGTCGTCGCGATAGTTTGCTGCGAGCGCGGCCACCTCGGCCGCCACCCGGCGGCGCAGCGACGGCGGTCCCTCGACCGTCACCTGGCGGCCGTGGCGCAGGATGTCCATCAGCAATTCGCGCTCGTCGGCATAGGGAACCTTCAGCCGGTAGCCGCCATCGGGCAAGCGCTCCGACCGCTGTTGCGCGTGCCAGCGTTCCGCCTGGACCCAGCGCGCCCGTTCGGGCGAGAAGCGCAGGCTGGCCCAGGCGCGACGCCGCCCGGAAAAAATGCCGTAGGCCGCGCTGAAATGGCCGTCCAACCGGCTGTCTGCGACCTTGCGCGCCGCCTCGGGTCGCAGTTCGAGCCGCTGGATCGTATCGATCGAGAAGCTGCGCAAGTCCCGGCGCAAGTGGCACCAGGCGTCGAGATACCAGTTGTCGCGGTAGTGGACCAGGCGTTGCGGCGACAGCACCCGGGTGTTGACTTCGTTGCGCCCCCGGTTCCAGACCTCGGCCTCGACCCGTTTTCGCTCTAAGAGGGCGATCGTGATGTCGGTGAAAAATCGCGGTTCGACCGCGCGCTTGGCCATCGACAGCAGGCGTACCCGCCGGCCGATCTCGGACGCCGGATGACCCGATGCTTCCAAAAGCGCCAGCAGCCGCGTCTGCAAGGGTGCCAGGTGGGTCGCCAGGATGCCGGGTTCGAGGTCGTCGAACAGCCGGTGCGCGGCCAGCAGCGCGTACAGTTCGCCGGCCGAGAACCACAGGCCCGGCAAGGCATAAGCCGGGCCGCTCGCGACCGCCGACGTGAAGCGGTAGCCGCCGGCATCGCGATCCCAGACGATCGGCGCGTGCAGGCGGTCGCGCAGATATTGCATGTCGCGCCGGAACGTGGCGCGCGACACCTCGAGTGCATCCAGAAATGCAGCGATCGACACCACGCGGCGGTCGTGCAGCAGTTGATCGATCCGGTAGAAACGCTCGGTGCGATTCATGGCGGCGGTCCGGTCGTCGCCACGGGGCGCAGCGGTGTCGGTCATTCTGTCAGATTCGGCCGAGCCGACCGCAACCGCAGGGACGTTCCCCGAAGCCCGAGACCGCAACGGTTCGCCGCGGGCGCGCCTGGGGTGGGTTATCGAAGCCGATCGGCTTGACTTCCAAAGCGAGAGCCCGACACGGCGGCTCGATGTTCCTATTATTCGTCAAAATGCTACATTAGACGCATCAACGGAACATTAGACGGATCAACGGAACATACGCATCCATGCCAACCGACACCCACATCCAGCGCGTCCTCGATCTGGCCAGCCGGATGGGGCTGCTTCGTGCCAGCGATCTGGATGCCATCGAAGCGCCCAGGGTCGTGCTGACGCGCCTGATCGCCGCTGGTCTGTTGGACAAGGTCGGGCGCGGCCTTTACCGATTGCCAAATCGTCCGGGGTCGGAGCACGAAAGCCTCGCGGCCGTTGCCACCAAGGTGCCGCAGGCCGTGTTCTGCTTGCTGACCGCCCTGCAGTTCCACGAACTGACCACGCAACTGCCACGCCAGCTCTGGATCGCCATGCCGCGTGGCAGTCATGTGCCCCGGATCGACTACCCACCGATCAAGATGGTTCAGATGACCGGCGACGTCTACTCGGCGGGCATCGAAGAACACCTGCGAGACGGCGTGAAGCTGAGGGTTTACGGCGCGGCCAAGACGGTCGTGGATTGCTTCAAGCACCGCTACAAGATCGGTCTGGACGTGGCGCTGGAGGCGCTCAAAGACGCGCGCGCCAAGGGCAATGCAACGGCGAACGATCTGTGGCGTTACGCGAAAATCTGTCGCGTGGCCAACGTGATGCGCCCCTATCTTGAGGCCATCGAATGAGCAACATCGCGGCTTCCGTGCGTGCGCGCCTGCTCAATGCCGCCAAAGCGCAGGGCGTGGACTTTCAGCAGTTACTGGTTCGCTTCGCGCTGGAGCGCATCCTCTACCGCCTGAGCCAGTCCGAGCATGCGGATCGTTTTGTACTCAAGGGCGCGCTGCTGTTCACGCTCTGGTACGACATGCCGCATCGGTCCACGCGCGACGCCGACCTGCTCGGCTCCGGCGCAAGCGATCTGGAATCCGTGGCCCAGTCCTTTCGCGACATCGCCGGCGTCGCGGTGAACGATGGCATCGTGTTCGACCCGGGCACGGTCGTGGCTGAGGAAATCCGCAAGGGCGCCGGATACGTCGGGTCGCGCATCCTCATCTGTTGCGAGCTGGCCAAGGCACGCTGCAAGACCCAAATCGATATCGGCTTCGGCGATGCCGTGACGCCCGGTCCGGTCGACGCCAACTATCCGGTGCTGTTGGACGACCTGCCGGCACCTCGTCTGCGCACCTATCCCGTTTACACTGTCGTCGCGGAGAAGCTCCACGCTATTTCGCTGCTGGGCATGACCAACAGCCGGATGAAGGATTACTTCGACCTGTCGGTTCTGCTGGAGCGTGAGAACCTGGACACCGGTCTGCTCGCCCGAGCAATCAAGGCAACCTTTGAGCGACGTAGCATGACGGTGCCTGCCGATCTCCCGGTCGGCCTCAGCGCCGAGTTCGCCCACGATCCCTCGCGGCAGGCGCTGTGGCAGGCATTCATCAAGAAGAACGAGCTGGCCCCAGAAACCTTGGCCGCCATCGTGGATCGGTTGCGAGCAGCTTTGGAACCCGTATTGAACCGGGGCGCGCGATGAGGGATGGGGCGAGTCATCGAACCGCATCGGTTCGATTCAAGCGTGATCGTGGATTCGGAGCGCGCGGTGGCAGCGACCCACTTAAGTGGGGGTGGCTGGCGCTGGAGGCTGGGTGCTGGGGCTGTTTGTGGGAGCGACGGCACGTCGCGACTGTCGCTTCGGCAGCCCGGTCGCGACGTGCCCGTCGCTCCCACATTCTTTCCCCACCAAAGAGGGTGGTGGCCAGGGGCTCGGCGCGATACCTTCGCGCCGGGCGCCGGCACAGGGATGTGACGGCCGGGGAAACGGAGCAGGGATAGCGCAGCACGGACTGCGCGCGCAGGAGCGCGCGCGAACGGCGCAGCCGGCCCCGAAGGGGTGAGCCCCAGGGATGGGGCGAATCATCGAACCGCATCGGTTCGATTCAATCGTCTGTGTGAGTTCGGAGCGCGGGCGATCAGCGATCCAGCAGTTGGGGTGGTGGCCAGGGGCTCGGCGCGATACCTTCGCGCCGGGCGCCGGCACAGGGATGTGACGGCCGGGGAAACGGAGCAGGGATAGCGCAGCAC
>JBGSKT010000579.1:0-2324 GCA_041741075.1 Lysobacterales bacterium | reverse complement strand
GGCGCGGCGCTAAGCCGTTGCCGCCGCTGCGGGCGTCACCGCAGCGGCAATCGCTAGCCCGGCCCGGAGCGCGTGCTTCGTCACCAATCATCGACCGCCGCTTCACCTTCACCGCAGAGGCCGATGGTCACCGATGCTGCTCAGCGCTCGGAGTGGCCGGCTTCGAAGTAGTCGCGACGCTCGAACAAGCCCGGCCTGATCAGATCGACGAAGGCGCGCGCCTGCGGACTCAGATATTTGCCTTTGCGCATCACCACGCCGTACTGCCGGGGCGGAAAGAACTGGCGCATATTGCGCACTTCCAGCCGGTCGGTCGGCGTCAGGCAAATGCCGGTGACAATGGAAATACCCAGGCCCATCGCCACGAACTGCTTGATCACCTCCCAGCCGCCCACCTCGATCGCCACATGGTAGGGCACCCGCGCCTGCTGAAAAATAAGATCGACCAGCCGATAGGTGGTCAGCCGCTTGGGCGGCAAAATGAGGCCATACGGACTGAGGTCCTTGAGGCCGATCGTGGCCTGACTGGCGAGTGCGTGGTTGAGCGGCGTGATCAGCATCGGATCGAAGGCATAGACCGGCTCCCAGGCCAGGTCATTCGGCACGTCGAGCATCGAACCAACCGCAAAATCGACCTGATCCGAACGCAACATGGCCAGACCGTCGCTGCCGGTGACATTGTGCAGCTGCAGACGCACCAGCGGCTGCTGCTTGCGGAATGCCTGCACCAGTGGCGGCAACAGATACTGGATGGTCGAAGTCCCTGCCGCAATGTTCAGTTCGCCGGCGTCCAGGCCGTCGATTTTGCCGCGAAAGGCCTGATCGAGCCCATCGAGTCCGTCGACCAGTGGCAGGGCCAGTTCGTAAAGCATCTCGCCTTCGCGCGAAAGGGTGACGCGGCGACCGCTGCGTTGCATCAGGCGTTTGCCGAATTCACGCTCCAGCGCCGCAATTTGCAGGCTGATCGAGGGCTGGCTGAGGAACAGGGCCTCGGCCGCGCGCGACAGGGTGCCGAGCTTCGCGGTCATACAAAATGCTCTTAGCTGCTTCAGTCGGCTGCCCTTGTAGTAGAACCTGGGCGCGCTCGCCGGACCGGCCAAAGCGGGTTTCCTGGTAGCGGCCTTGCCCGCCAGCAAACGTTTGTTTTTCCTCTCCATGCTGTTTACCTGATCTAAAGCGCATTAATTCCAATACGTTACACCACTATTGACTTTGCCAACTCTACACATTGAAACATTTTCTTTGTCAAACTCGACTGGCACACCTAGGCTGGACGCACAGTTGGCGTGTGGAGAGGGCACGGGCAACGATCGAATTCCAACCGGAGCAGACGCATGAGCGAATGCGCGCACGCAGACCAAGATGGCGCCGCCGCAACCGTGTTGAGCGAAGCGGCATGCGCATTTCTGAAGGAATTGCATCGCCGCTTCGAGCCGCGTCGACAACGGCTGCTTGCGGCGCGGCGCCAGCGCCAGGCCGAATTCGATGCCGGCCGGTTGCCAGATTTTCTGCCCGAAAGCGCCGCGCTGCGCGCTGCCGAATGGCGGGTGGCGCCGATCCCGGCGCTGCTTTGCGACCGTCGGGTCGAGATCACCGGCCCGGTCGATCGCAAGATGATCGTGAACGCGCTGAACTCGGGTGCGCGCGTGTTCATGGCCGATTTCGAGGATTCGAGCAGCCCGACCTGGACCACGATGATCGACGGCCAGGTCAATCTTTACGACGCCATCCGTCGCCGTATCGACTTCACCTCGCCCGAAGGCAAGCGCTATGCGCTCAGGCCCGATGGCCTGGCCACCCTGATGGTGCGACCGCGCGGTTGGCATCTCGACGAGAAGCACTTCCCGGTCGACGCCCGGCCGATCGCCGGCGCCCTGTTCGACTTTGGCCTGTTCGTGTTTCACAACGCGCTGCTGCTGGCCGGCGAACAACGCGGCCCGTTCTTTTACCTGCCGAAACTGCAGAGTCACCAGGAAGCCGCCCTGTGGGACGAGGTGATCGCTTTCAGTGAAGTGCAACTGGGCCTGCCGATCGGAACCATCAAGGTCACCGTGCTGATCGAGACCCTGCCGGCCGCATTCGAAATGGACGAAATCCTGCACGCGTTGAAATCGCGTATCGTCGGGCTCAATTGTGGGCGCTGGGATTACATTTTTTCCTACATCAAAACGCTGCGCACCCACGCCGACCGGGTGCTGCCGGAGCGCGGACAGCTGAGCATGGCCGCCCCGTTCCTGAGTGCCTACGCCGAACTGCTGATCGATACCTGCCACCGCAGGGGCGCGCTGGCGATGGGCGGCATGGCCGCGCAGATCCCGATCGCC
>JBGSKT010000578.1:0-2653 GCA_041741075.1 Lysobacterales bacterium | reverse complement strand
GGCCTGCTTCTGCTGCTCGATGTCGAGCAGGCGCGCGGCCAGCAGGCTGAGCGCGCGCGCGCGGTTCTTGTGCTGCGACCGCTGGTCCTGGCATTCGACAACGATGCCGCTCGGCAGATGGGTGATGCGGATCGCCGAGTCGGTCTTGTTGACGTGCTGTCCGCCAGCCCCGGAGGCGCGGAAGGTGTCCACCTTGAGCTCGGCCGGGTTGATCTCGATCGCGGTCACCTGGTCGAGATCGGGCAGCACCGCCACGGTTGCAGCCGAGGTATGGATGCGGCCCTGCGACTCGGTCTCCGGTACCCGCTGCACCCGGTGCGTTCCGGATTCGAACTTGAGCCGGGCGAATACGTCGCGGCCGGCGACGCGGGCGATCACTTCCCTGAAGCCGCCGTGTTCGCCCGGGTTCGCCGACAGCAGCTCCACGCTCCAGCCGCGGCGTTCGGCGTAGCGGGTGTACATGCGGAACAGATCGCCGGCGAAAATCGCGGCTTCATCACCGCCAGTCCCGGCGCGCAGTTCCAGGAACACATTGGCCGAATCGCGCTGGTCCCTGGGGATCAGACAAGCGGCCAGTTCCGATTCCAGGTCGTTGTGGTTCGCGCGCAGCGTCTCGATCTCCCGGACGGCCAGGGCGCGCAGTTCCGGGTCCGGTTCGGAGAGCATGCCCTGGGCCGAGTCCAGCGCCTGCTGGTTGACGTGCAGTGCGGCCAGGGCCCTCGCGACCGGGCCGATTTCGGCATATTCACGCGAGAGTTCGCGGAATCGATTGTTGTCGTCGATCACCGCGGGTTCGGCGAGCAAGCGCTCGACTTCCTGGTGGCGCTCGGCGATCGCTTCGAGACGCTGCCGAATCGCTGGCTTCATGACGGTTCGCGGCCGCGGATCAGGTCGGCATAGAGTTTTTCGGCGGCGGCCAACAGCCCGACGTCGCCCTGTTCGGCGGCCTGGTGCAATTGCCGGCTGGGTGCGTGCAGCAACTTGTTGGTCAGGGTGTGCGCCAGGAATTGCAGTGCCTGGTCGGCGCTCTTGCCGCTGGCGAGCAGGTGGCGGGCTTTGTCCAGCACCTCGTCGCGGCAATCGGTGCCGGCCTGGCGCAGCGCCTTCAGGGTGCCCTGATGGTCCAGCGCCTGGCACCAGCTCATGAAGTGGTCGACTTGCAGATCGATGATCGCTTCGGCCTCCAGCGCGGCCTCGCGGCGCGAGCGCAGCGATTCGTCGATGACCGCACCGATGTCGTCGATGCTGTACAGGTAGATGTCTTCCAGTTCGGCAACCTCGGCCGCGATATCGCGCGGCACCGCCAGATCGAGCATGAACATCGGCCGGTGCCGACGTTGTTTGAGTGCGGCCTTGACCAGCGCCAGTGTCAGGATCGGTTCGCGGCTGGCGGTCGAGGCGATCACGATGTCGGCGTCGGCCAGTCGGGTCGGCAGTTCGGTGAGCGGCAGCGCCAGTGCGCCGAATTCGCGGGCCAGCGACTCGGCATTGGTCAGGGTGCGGTTGGCCACCAGCAGTCGTTTGACGCCGGCCTCCTGCAGGTGCCGCGCCGACAGCTCGATGGTATCGCCGGCGCCAATCAGCAACACCGTGGCCTGGTGCAGGTCACCGAAGATGCGTTCGGCCAGTCGCACCGCAGCAAACGCCACCGAAACCGGGCTGGCACCGATGCGGGTCTCGGTGCGCGCACGTTTGGCGACCGCGAAGGCATTCTGGAACATCCGATCCAGCGTGGTCGCCAGGCAGCCGGCCTGGCGCGCGGACTGATAGGCGACCTTGAGCTGGCCGAGAATCTGCGGTTCGCCGAGCACCATGGAATCCAGCCCGGTGGCGACCCGGAACACGTGGCGCACGGCCTGGGCGCCGTCGTGCCGATAGAGAAACCCGTCGAGCCGGTCCAGCGACAGCTGGAAATGCTGGTGCAGCCAATCGCGCGGTGCGTTCTCGTGGCCTTCGGCGACCCGGCAATACAATTCGGTACGGTTGCAGGTGGACAGGATCGCCGCTTCGCGGATGCCTTCGTCGGCGGCCAGGGCATGCAGCGCCGACAGCGTGTGTTCGGGCGCAAACGCGACCTGCTCGCGCAGGGCGAGCGGGGCGGTCTGGTGATTTAGGCCGAGCGCAACGATGGGCATGACATGAGACAATAGGGCGACCGGTCATTGTCGGCGGGTAGGCCCCTGCAATCAAGGAAAATCGCTTTGAAAATCATTGTACTTCGGACCTGTCTGGGAATGCTGCTGGGCGCCGGCCTGGCGGCTTGTGCCAGCCTGCAGCCGCCACCACCGGAAGCGGACGGCGCGAGTGGCCTGCGTGCCGGGCAGCCGACGGATCGGGTACTGACCGAGCGTCTGGCCGCCGAATTTGCCATGCAGTCCAAGGATCCGCTGGCCGCGTTAAGGCATCTGCGCGCGGCGGCCGAGGCATCGAATGATCCGGCCGATGCCAGGAAAGCGCTGCGCATGGCGCTGGCGCAGTCGCGTTTCGATGATGCCGAAGCGATCGCCGCGCGTTGGCAGCAACTGCAACCGGCCGACTCTGGCCTGCGCGCCTATCAGGTAGCGCTGGCGCTGGCGCAGGGGCGCTCCGAGCCGGCCTGGGAGCTGTCCCGGACCCTGGACGCCGAAGACAGCAAGGCCCTGGCCGAGGCGCT
>JBGSKT010000577.1:0-8287 GCA_041741075.1 Lysobacterales bacterium | reverse complement strand
CCGCCCGCGCCCGCTACCAGGCACGGCAGCGCCGACTGGCGACGCAGCAAGCCGAACTCAGGCAGCGTTTGCAGTCGGTGAGCCAGCCGGCAGCGGACGCAGCGGAATCAACGCGGTCGATGTTGGAAGCGGCGCTGGCGCGCTCCCGCAGCAAACAAAAACGACCGTCGTGAGCGCACGACGGCCGCTTCGGTCAAACACTGATATTCAGGCGCGCAGCTTGGCACCGGCAAGGACCAGGACGGCGCCCAGCACCACCAGTACGCCACCGGACAGATAGCCGAAGAACGGCGCCAGCATCAGCAGACACAACCCGAAAATCAACGCGCCCAGACCCCAGGCAGCCAGGTCGAACAACGGCTTCGGATAAACATCCGAATGCAGCAGGCGCGAGAGCAGGTGATCCAGGCTGAGCCGCCCGGCACCGTTGAACACCAGCGGCAGGAACATGATCGCGAACAACAGCGGCAGCTTGAAGTTGCCGTAGCCATCGCCGCTGACCGCGTAACCCTTGACCAGATCCGACCAGCTGGTGAAGGCCTCCGGAAAATGCACTGCGGTGGTCGCAACAAAGGTCAGGAACAGCAGACTGAACGCCCAGAAGCGGGTGAACAAGCCGAGCCACAGGAACACCGCACCGGCCAGCTCGGCCCAGGTGGCGATCTGCCAGCTGAGCCCGGTCGGGACCACGTTGAACGGGAACGGAAAGCTGGACTGGATTTCGGTGAACCAGTTTTCCCCGCGAAATTTCTCCAGCCCGGACTCGAAAAATTCCCAGCCGAGGATCAGGCGCAGGAACAGATTCGGAACCACATCGCCCACTGCGCGCAGACGCGCGCTCAGGTTTTGCCAGAGATCCACGCCTGAATTGGTCAACCCACCCATTGCATTCTCCTCGATCAGATTGTTTCCGGCAGGGTACCGAGCACGATGTCGCGGTCCCTGAAGCCCTGCAAAGTAGCCAGCGCGCCATCCATTAGCGAGTCGCGGGCGTTGCCATCGGCGCCGGACGCGATCAGCGCATCGACCAGCGCTCCGGCCAGCTCAAGACCCGTCACCCCGGGATTGTCTTTCAGCAGTTTCAGCAGTTGAAAGGACCAGGGGTTGAGCTCGGTGAATCCGATGCGGTCCTGGCGATTGCGCGTGACCACCAGCAGGCTGGGCTGATCGGGGGCGGTCTCGGGCTGATAATCATGGCGGATGCGGTGCACCGGAAACCGGTATTGCAGCGGCCAGGCCAGCGGCGAAACCAGCGGCGCACCCCGGGCCAGATCGCCGGCGGGGTCGTGCGCGATCGCGTCGATCTCGTGTTCGTCGATGGTCAACGCCAGTTCCACCCACTCGTAATGACCGAGTTCGGGCAGGAACGGCGGGTCGGGCTCACCGCGCGCGGCGCGTGCTTCCAGATAACGATTGAATTCGCGGCCGATCTCGGTGAACAAGGGGGTGTGCGACTGGTGATCGGCGTAGAACCGGCGCAACAGTTGCAACCAGCGCTGTTCGCCGAGCAGGCGCTTGATCACCGGAAAGCCGATCGACAAAAGATTGTCGACGTTGTTGAAGAATAGATCGCGGTAGATCTTGAGCCGGCGATCCTCGATCCCGGCAACCGGCGGATGGACCTCCGGATCGCGCAGATGGGCGGCGAACCGATACTGCAATTCCTTGAAACCGGCGGTGGCCTCAGCCATGCGCAAGCGCCTGTGTGGCCACGGCCTGATCGGGCAGCGGACGCCGTTGCATGTTGCGTATGGTCTCGACCTCGGCCAGCAGTTCGGCCAGCGGCGGAAAATTGAAATCGCGTTCGAGCAGGGTCGGCATCACCCCGAATTCGGCATAGGCGGCCTTGAGCAGCGACCAGACCTCAGCGATGACATCGGCGCCGTGGCTGTCCACGATCAGATCGGCGGCCTCATTGAAATGTCCGGCGATGTGGCAATAGGCCACGCGCTCGCCGGGCAGTCCGCGCAGAAAGGCCAGCGGATCATAGCCGTGGTTGATGCTGTTTACGTAGATGTTGTTGACATCGAGCAGCAGATCGCAGTCGGCGCGCTCGAGCACCCGATTGATGAAATCGAGCTCGCTCATTTCGGCACCGACGCTGGCGTAATAAGAGATATTTTCCATCACGATGCGGCGGCCGAGCAGATCCTGGACGCGGCGGATGCGCCCGGCCACATGATCGGCGGCGGCTTCGGTAAACGGGATCGGCATCAGATCGTACAGATGCCCATCATCCGAGCAATAAGAAAGGTGTTCGCTGTACAGGCGGACCTGGTGATCGTCGAGAAACCGTCTGAGCTTGGCCAGGAAAGTTTCGTCGAGTGGCGATGGCGCCCCGATCGACAGCGACAGACCGTGTGCCACCAAAGGATAGCGTTCGCTGTAGGAACGCAGCTGGCGGCCGAGCGGGCCACCGACGTTGATCCAGTTTTCCGGCGCGACTTCCAGGAAATCAAATCCGGAAAAACCTTCCCGGGTTGCCCCGGCTTCCTGCAACGGGCCCAGCAGGGCCCGTCGCAGGCCCAGTCCAGCGCCGACTACAGAATAGGAGCGTGGACTGGTTTTCATTGCATTCAAACGCCGTGGATTAGTGCTTTTCGCCGCAGCTGCCTTCGGCCTTGGCCTTGTCGCCCTCGGCAGCGGCAGCCTTGCCTTCGCCGCAACTGCCTTCGGCCTTGGCCTTGCCTTCGCCACAGCTGCCTTCAGCGTGCGCCTTGTCACCTTCCGCAGCGGCGCCGGCAGCGGCCTTGCCCTTGTTGGCGCCACACTTGCCTTCACCACACTTGCCTTCTGCCGGCTTGGCTGCGGCTGCCTCTTCGCCAACCAGCATGTACCCGGTGCCGAGGTCATTGAGCGAGAACGAAGACGCATTGGCCAGGCCGACCGAGCCGAGCAGCGCAGCACCGATGGTCAAAGCCAGGGGGTTGAGGATTTTCTTGGACATGTCGGACTCCAATTGCATAGCGGGAAAACGCCCGCCTTCGTTGTCGCAAACGCGACTGGGTGGTAAGTGAAGACGCCACCGCCGCCGGAGTTTAACCCGGCTTGGCGCTCAGCGCTAAGGATTGGCACCCGGCCAATGGCTCGGGTTCTCCCCTTAGTGACCGCCAAGACCGGTCCGGCCACTGCGAGCTTTCAAGATGCCGGGCAATCGTCCGGCCCAATATCGGTCCGGTTCAGCCACGGCCCGACCCGCGGCCGTGGTTCAGGCCCGGGACCGGCGTCTGGCCGGTTCCGACGCGACCGTGGTCTTTTCCCGATAGGCGCAGAACGCCGCCACCACACAGGCCCGGCAATCCGGCTTGCGCGCCTTGCAGACGTAGCGACCGTGCAGAATCAGCCAATGGTGGGCATCGTGCAGGAATTCGCCAGGAACCGCGCGCAGCAAGGCCTTTTCCACCGCCAACGGGGTTTTGCCGCGGGCCAGACCGGTGCGGTTGGCAACCCGGAAAATATGCGTATCGACGGCCAGGGTCGGCTGCCCGAACGCGGTATTCAGTACCACATTGGCGGTTTTGCGGCCGACCCCGGGCAGGGCTTCGAGGGCGGCGCGCTGGTCGGGGACCCGGCCGGCGTGGGCGGCGATCAGGATCCGGCAGGTGGCGATCAGATGCCGGGCCTTGGCGTTGAACAAACCGATCGTGTTGATGCAGTCTTTCACCCCGTCCTCGCCTAATGCCAGCATCGCGGCCGGAGTCGGCGCCAGGGCGAACAGCCGGCGCGTGGCCTTGTTGACCGAAACATCGGTGGCCTGCGCCGATAGCATCACCGCAATCAGCAATTCAAAGGGATTGCGGTACTTGAGTTCGGTGGTCGGATGCGGGTTCAACTCCCGCAATCTGGAAAAAAACGCAATGCGATCGGCGGGTTTCATGGATCGACCGGGAGTCGGGCCCTTGCGGGAGCGGGCGATAGGTCGCGAAGCTCGCTCGGGCCAGCGGTCGCGATCTGCCGGTCGCTTCCACAGGTGCACATCATCGCCCATCCTCATGTCCCTTGTCCCTGAATGTGCGCACCAGCCGGCCTTGCTATCCTGAGCCGATGCAACCAATCCGCTTTTCCCCCGTCCTGTCCGAGCGCTTCCGAGGATTCCTGCCGGTGGTGGTCGATGTCGAGACCGGCGGATTTTCCGCCGAACGCGACGCCCTGCTCGAAATCGCGGCGATCCCGATTGGCATGACCGCCAGCGGCGAGCTGGTCCGGGGCGAGACCGTTTCGACCCATGTGGTGCCGTTCCCCGGCGCCAACCTGGACCCGCGCGCACTCGAAATCACCGGTATCGACCCCGACCATCCGTTCCGCGGCGCCCTGGACGAGCGCGCCGCGCTCGAACACATCTTCCAGCCAATCCGCCGGGCATTGAAGGCGAGCGGCTGCACCCGCGCCATTCTGGTCGGGCACAACGCCAGTTTCGACCTCGGCTTTCTCAATGCTGCGATCCGCCGTAGCGGACACAAGCGTTCGCCGTTTCACCCGTTCAGCAGCTTTGATACGGTCTCGCTGGCCGGGCTCGCGCTCGGCCAGACGGTGCTGGCCAAGGCGGTTTACGCGGCCGGCATGGCCTTCGACAATGACCAGGCGCACTCGGCGGTGTACGACACCGAGCGCACCGCCGACCTGTTCTGCGCCATCCTCAATCAATGGAAGCGTTTCGTCGATCTGGACCCCAACGCTCGCGCGCCGGGCGATGGCGGCCAACCGGCGCTGGACGACAATGCCGTACCAACTGCGCGCGACGCGGTGCTGGAGTGCTGAGATGCCGATCTACGAGTACCAGACCAGCGCCGATGGTTGCCCGCACTGCCGGCAGCGCTTTGAGGTGTTTCAGCATCTGTCCGAACCCACGCTCGAGGTTTGTCCGCACTGCGGCCAGCCCTGCCAGCGAATGATCTCGGCGCCGAATGTGGCCATCGGCGGCGCCCACCTGCTCAAGGAAAAGCACTTTTCCGAACGCGGTTTCACCCAGTACCGGCGCACCGAAAAGGGCAAATACGAAAAAACCGCCGGCCCCGGGCCGGACAAGATCTCCGGCGACTGAGGACCGAAGTGGACCGCAGCAGGAAGCGCCACAGCAGACTGCGCATAGCTTGTGCCGAGCGCAGCGGTGTTCGATGACCAGGCCGCTTGGCCGGACCCGGCTCCTGACTCGCCACCGCATCTGTTGCGCTGACCGGCTCCGCCGTTAAAAACCGCTGCGCTCGGCACAACCTATGCACTAGCCCCTAGTCCCTAGCCCCTATCTCAGGACTGCCGTTGCCGGAGCACCTCGAACAGAGCGATGCCGGTCGCCACCGAGACGTTCAACGATTCCATTTCGCCCGGCATCGGAATTTTGGCCAGGAAATCGCAGTGTTCGCGGGTCAGCCGGCGCATACCAGTGTCTTCCGCGCCCATGGCGATCGCCACCGGGCCGCGCAGATCCTGGGCAAACAACGAGGTCTCGGCGTCGCCCTCCAGCCCGGTGATCCAGACCCCGGCATCGCGCAGCACCTGCATGGCCCGCGCCAGATTGGTCGCACGCACGATGGCGACACGATCGGCAGCGCCGGCCGAAGCCCGACGCACGGTGGCATTGGTCGGTGCGGCGCGGTCCTTGGGCACGATCACCGCGGTCACCCGGGCGGCCAGGGCGCTGCGCAGGCAGGCGCCGAAATTGTGCGGGTCGGTGATCTCGTCGAGCACCAGGAACAGGGCGGCAGAACCGGCCTGTTCGAGCAGGCGCGGCAGGTCGCTTTCGGAGAGCGACGCCGGCGCGTCGTAAAAAGCAACCACGCCCTGGTGGCGCTCGCCCTGGGTCAGCTTGTCCAGCGCCTGCACGCTGCGGTGGTGCACGCGCACACCGCGCGCACGCGCGTCCTCGACCAGTTCCTTGACCCGCGGATTGCGCGAATCCTCGGCGACCAGCAACTCGGCGACGTGGTCGCTGTCATGGCGCAGGGCCGATTCGACCGCGTGGATACCGGCCAGGATATCCTTGCTCATCGTTTGCGCTTCTTTTTGGCCGCGGCCGGTGACGGTTCGGGATTGCCCTCGAAACCCTCACGCACCAGGCGCAGATCGACCTTGCGTTCTTCCATGCTGGCCCGCAGGACCTGCACGCGCAGGGCGTCGCCGAGACGGAACTTCAGGCCACGCCGCTCGCCGGCAATCTCGCGCCGGATCGGGTCGAAGTGGTAATAGTCGTTGGGCAACTGGGTGACGTGAATCAGCCCGCTGACGCCGGTATCGGCGATCTGCACGAACAGGCCGAAAGCGGTGACCCCGGCGACGATACCGTCGAATTCGGAACCGACGTGCTTGCTCATCCACGCGCACTGGTAGCGATCATCGACCTCGCGCTCGGCCTCGTCGGCGCGGCGTTCGCGCGCCGAACAATGCGTGGTCAACGACCGCATGTCGTGTTCGCTATAGGTGTAATCGCGCGCCTTGCCACCGGCCAGGGCATGGCGAATGGCGCGGTGCACCAGCAGATCCGGATAGCGCCGGATCGGCGAAGTGAAATGGGTATAGGCAGACAGCGCCAACCCGAAATGGCCGTGACACTCCGGCGCATACACCGCGAGGCTCTGCGAGCGCAGCAGCACCGACTGCAGCAGGGCTGCCTCCGGGCGTTTGGCGACCTTGCGGATCAGGTTCGCGAAATCGCCGGGCTTGACCTCGGCGTGGGCCGGCATGCGCAGATTGAATTCACGCAGGAACTCCTGCAGATCGGCGTACTTTTCCTCGGGCGGTGCCGCGTGCACCCGGTACGGGGCCGGAATATTCGAATGACTGAGGAATCGCGCCGACTCGACATTGGCCGCGATCATGCATTCCTCGATCAGCCGGTGCGCGTCGTTGCGCGCTTCTGGTTGCAGAGCCAGCACTTCACCGGCCGCGCCCAGGCGGAATTTCACTTCCTTGCTGTCGAAATCGATCGCGCCACGCGCGATGCGCGCCTTGGAAAGCAGCCGGTACAGCGCGTGCAGATGCTCCAGTTGCGGCATCAGGTCACCGATCGCGGCGCGCTCGCCGGGATCGCGCTCGCCCAGCGCCCGCCACACGCGGGTGTAGGTCAGGCGCGCGTGCGAACGCATCAGCGCCGGGTAGAAACGCGAGCGCACCACTTCGCCGCTGCGGTCGATCTGCATATCGCAGACCATGCACAACCGATCGACCTTCGGGTTCAGCGAACAGATACCGTTGGAAAGCGTCTCCGGCAGCATCGGCACCACAAAGCCGGGGAAATACACCGAGGTGGCGCGCTCCAGCGCCTCGCGATCGAGCGCGCTGTCTGGCTGCACGTAATGCGATACATCGGCGATCGCGACCAGCAGGCGGTAACCGTCGCGGCTCTTTTCGCAGTACACCGCGTCATCGAAATCGCGGGCGTCCTCGCCATCGATGGTGAGCAGGGGCAGTTGGCGGATGTCTTCGCGCCCGGCATGAGCGCTGGCGTCGACTTCGGGCGCGACCAGTGCGGCCTCGCGCAAGGTGTCGGCCGGGAACTCGGAGGGCAGGCCATGCGACTCGATCGCCACGCGCACGATCAGGCTGGCCTCCAGACGGTCGCCGAGCACCGCGACCACGCGGCCGATCGGCGGCCGGTCACGCGCCGGTGGCTCGGTGATTTCGGCGATCACGATCTGGCCGGTGTGCGCGCCCTGCTGGGCGTCGGCTGGAATCATCACATCCAGGTGCAGGCGTCGATCATCCGGGATCACAAAGTCGACACCGGCACGCTGATCGAAGCGACCGACCAGGCGCGGCCGGCGTCGCTCCAGCACCTCAACGATGGCGGCTTCGCGCCGGCCACGCCGGTCATGGCCACTGACGTTGACCAGGACGCGGTCACCGTGCATGACTGCGCGCATTTCGTTGGGCGGCAGAAACAGGTCTTCGCCGCCGGCATCGGGACGCAGGAATCCGAATCCATCCGGATTGGCGATCACGCTGCCGGCAATCAGGTCGAGTTTGCCAGCCAGCCCATAGCCGCCACGGCGATTGACCAGCAACTGGCCATCGCGGACCATCGCCGCCAGGCGCCGGGTCAGCGCATCCTGGGACGCATCATCGCGATAGCCGAGCAACTCGGCGATGCGCTCGGCGTTCAGGATCGCCCCTTGCTGATCGAGGAACGCCAGCAATCCTTCGCGGCTCAGGATCGGTTGCGCGTAGCGGTTCGCCTCGCGTTCGGCCTGGGGATCGAATGGCGCGTTCTGCCGTCCGCCCCCTGCCTGCGCTGACTTCGCCACCGGTTTGGCTGTCGCCGCTGCTGGTGCCGGGCCACGACGCTGCGCACGGC
>JBGSKT010000576.1:0-8181 GCA_041741075.1 Lysobacterales bacterium | reverse complement strand
AAGGTGGCAGATCGCGAAGGATTTTGCCCCATCTGCGAGGCACGCAAGGGGGCGCATAGTCCGACTATGTAACCCCTTGCGGAACGAAGCAGATGGGGCAAAAGACCAGCAAGATGTCACCTTTATTGGTTTACAGCGCCTGAGCACCTCCGGGCAGCCAACCAGTGCACCACCAGGGCCGCGACGCTGCGCAACCCACAGTGCGCTGATCGCCCGGACCGTGCCAGATAGTCGGGACCTTGCTCGCCCATTTTCAGGATAGGCTTCGCGCCACCACTTCGACTGCGTGCCGTCATGCCGAAATCCGTCGTATGCAAAGCCCGCACCGCGGCTTCCTTGTGGCCGGCGCTGGGACTCACCATGCTGATCGCAACCGGCAACATCGGACTGTGGTGGTACTGGAATCAACCGAGCGAACTGCCCGGTTTCAGCGGCAAAGTACGCGGGGTGGCATTCTCTGCATTCCGGCGCGACGAGAGCCCGCTCGAAAACGAATTTCCGAGTGCTTCCGAGCTGGCTGCCGACATCGATCAGCTCTCGCGATTCAGCCGGCGACTGCGCACCTACGCCAGTGGTGAGAGCCAGCTGATTCCCGAGCTGGCCGCCGCCCACGGCATGAACATGACCGCGGGCGCCTGGCTCGACCGCCGTCGCAGCAACAACCGTATCGAACTCGATGCCCTGTTTGCGGCAGCAGCGCGCTTTCCAAATATCGATTCGGCCATGGTCGGCAACGAATCCCTGCTGCGTGGCGACGTCAGTAGCGGCCAGCTGATCGGCTATCTGGACGAGGCGCGCAAGCGCTTGCCAATTCCGGTGTCGACCGCCGAACCCTGGCATATCTGGTTGAAGCACCCGGAGCTGGCCCGGCACGTCGATTATCTGACCGTGCACCTGCTGCCCTACTGGGAGGGAATCCCGCGCCGCAGCGCATTGCGCTCGGTGCTGGAACGCTACCGTCAGTTGCAGAAGCGATTTCCGGGCAAGCACATCGTGATCGGGGAAGTCGGTTGGCCGAGCAATGGCGACCGCTTTCGCCATGCCATTCCATCGCAGAGCGGCCAGGCCCGGTTCATTCGGGAGTTTCTGCTGATGGCCGAACGCGAGAACCTCGACTATTTCCTGATGGAGGCTTTCGACCAGCCCTGGAAGGAAACCGCGGAAGGCCGGGTTGGTGCCTATTGGGGCGTGTTCGATGCCTACCGCGAACCCAAATTCGCGTTGACCGGACCCGTGCGCGAGGATGAGGACTGGTGGCAAAAGGCGGCCCTGAGCGCGCTGCTGGCGATTTTCCCGATGCTGTGGTTTGCCCGCCGCTTTGCCCGTTTCCGACTGACTGGACGGCTGTTTTATCTGGGTCTGATCCAATTGGTCGCCAGTCTGTGGATATGGCTGTTGTCGGTTCCGCTGCAATTCTATCTGGGCCCGATCGACTGGTTGATGCAGGCCTTGCTGGTGCCGGCCGAAGTGGCGATCCTGGCGATCCTGCTGATCCTCGGCTTCGAATTCGTCGAGGTGATCTGGCGGCGCAATTCGAGCAGCCCCAGGTCGCCATTGTGCAGAGCCCGCAGGCGCACCGCGATTTCGCCGACAACGCGTTCCGGCGCATGTGCAATTTCGAGTACGACGGCTTCTTCCGGATCGGCATGCACCACCGCAACGAGCGCAATGCGATCATCCAGCACGGCACCATGACCATGATTCGACGCACCGCCCTGGACCAGGTCGGCGGCTGGTCGGAATGGTGCATTTGCGAAGACGCCGAACTCGGCCTGAGATTGATGGAAGCGGGTTACGAAACCCGCTACATCGACCGGGTGATGGGACGTGGGCTGACCCCGGCCGACTTCACCGCGTACAAATCGCAGCGCTTTCGCTGGGCGTTCGGGGCCATGCAGATCCTGCGCGCGCATTGGTCCGAGCTGCTCGGCGGCAGTCGCTTGAGTACCGGCCAGCGTTACCATTTCCTGACCGGCTGGTTCGGCTGGTTTGCCGATGCGCTGCACTTATTGTTCACCGTGCTCGCCCTGGTCTGGACCGCCGGCATGCTGTTCGACGAGGGTGCGTTCAGCCTGCCCCTGCAGCAGTTCATGGTGCCGGTGTTGTGGCTCAGCCTGGCCCGGGCCGTATTCGGTGTCACCTTGTACCGGGCCCGGGTACCCGCCAGCTGGCGCGATACCCTGACGGCGGCCCTGGCATCGATGTCGCTCAGCCATGCCATCGCGCGCGGCACCTTGAAGGGGCTGGTCAGCCGCAGCCATCCATTCGAACGTACCGCCAAGATTCGGCGGCTGCGGCGACGCCCGAATGCTTTCAGCGCGGTGCGCGAAGAATTGCTGCTGCTGGTCGCGCTGCTGGTCGCCATGTTTGGGGTTCGCTTCGGACTGGACCTGCAGCAGGTCGAGACCCGACTGTGGCTGGCCATTCTCGCCGCGCAATCGATTCCCTACCTGTGTGCGGTGGTCACCGCGACCATCGCCAGAGGTTCAGGGGAACGATTGACTGGTGCCCGCAAGCCCCAAGTCGATCCAGGCTTGGCACAATGACACCTGGCGACAGATGGAATACCGATGAAAAGGCTGGTTGAAGCGCTCCTGTTTCTTGGCCGCTACGCGATCCTTGGACTCGCGTTGGCGTTCCTGCTGACGCAGCTGTTTCCGCAGCGCTTCGGCCCGCGTCCGCAGCCCACGGTAGCAGTGCCGTCGCTGGTCGCGTCCGGCAGCTACGCCGAAGCGGTGCGTCGCGCCGGGCCCTGGGTGGTCAGTATTTCTGCCGAGCGACTGCTCGACGCTCCACAAGCGGCCTTGTTCGGCAATCCGGCCTGGCGCACACCGGAGTCGGGCAGTTCGCCGGTCCGGCAACTGGAACGCAGCCTGGGCTCGGGCGTGATCATGAGTGCAGATGGCTACGTGCTGACCAACTACCACGTGGTCGCGAACGCGCAATTGATCCGCATCGGGCTGTGGGACGAGCGGGTCACCCAAGCCAGCCTGGTCGGCGGCGACCTGGACACCGATCTTGCGGTGCTCAAGATCGAGGGCAGCCAGTTTCCCACCGCGACCTTCGCCGACGCCAGCCAGGTCGCGGTCGGCGACGTGGTGCTGGCGATCGGCAACCCCTATGGCTATGACCGGACCGTGACCATGGGCATCATCAGCGCCACCAAGCGCAACAATCTCGGCCGCACCCGCTTCGAGGATTTCCTGCAGACCGATGCCGCGGTCAATAGCGGCAATTCCGGGGGGGCACTGGTCAACACTCGCGGCGAACTGGTCGGTATCAATACCGGCAATCTGCGCGATGGGCTGAGCATTGGTTTCGCAATTCCGGCGCAGGCGGCGCGCGAGGTACTCGACCAGATCATCCAGTTCGGCGAGGTGGTACGCGGCTGGATGGGCGCCGAATACGCCGACGCGCCGTTTTCACCGGCGGTCGGCAGCAAGATCGGCCAACGCGGTGCCCAGGTCGCCTTGTTGTTGCAAGATGGCCCGGCCGATGTCGCTGGCATTCGGGCTGGCGACATCATCACCAGTTTCGATGGCCTGCCGGTGATGGACGGTTCGGACCTGCGCACCCGCGAGGCGGCATTGCCGCCCGGCGCCAAGGCCAAGGTCACCGGCACCCGCGCCGGTGTGCCGTTCGACACCGAGGTATCACTGATCCGTCGGCCGAACGGAGTACGTGGGCGGTAGGCGTCGCGCAATTGATGGCCGTAGGTCGGCTCAAGCCGCGCAGCTGCGGAGTCGACCTGCTTCATGCCTGCGGCAACTGTCGCGAGCGGACGCTCCGCCGGTTCAGCCCGCCGCCAGACCGGCCATTGCCGCCTTGTAACGACGGTGCAGGATCGCTACGCGTTGCACGTAGACCTGGGTCTCGGCGTAGGGCGGCACCGTGCCTTTGTACTTGCTGACCGCGCCCTCGCCAGCGTTGTACGCCGCCGCCACCAGATCAATGTCGTCGCCATAACGACGCAGCAGTCCAGCCAGATGGCGCACCCCGGCGCGGATGTTCTGGGCGGCATCGAACGCATTGGTGACCCCGTATTCGCTGGCCGTGGACGGCATCAGTTGCATCAATCCCTGGGCGCCCTTGTTGGAGACCGCCAGCGGATTGAATCCGGACTCGGCGTGGATCAGGGCCCGCACCAGGGCGACATCGACCCCATATTCACTGGCCGCCTGGGACACCTCGGTCGCGTAATCCCGGGTGTTGAGCACGATGCTGTTCCAATTGATCGGCGACGTGCGGCCGCAGGCGAAACAGGCGCCGACCAGCACCGTCTGATAGGCACGACCGCGCGGTGGACGGCTGGAAAAAACCACCACGCCATTCTGGTGGTGCTTGTAGTACACCTCCTGACGCGCGCTGACGACACCGCCGCCACCGACCCCGCTGACGGCGTGTTGCCGGTTGCAGGGCAGATTGGTGTAGGTAACCACCCCGCCCTTGCCACGGCAGGTGTGCACGCCCTTGGCCGCCTGCGCCTTGCCAGCGAAGCACAGTGCGAGCACGGCCAACAGCAACAGTAGAAACAAACCACGCGGCATATCGCAGAACTCCAAGCCGTATCCGACGGCGGCACCGTCCGGTATCGCCAAGTGTGCGGTAGCCGCCCGCAAAAAGCCACCTTTTGCTCAACCGGGACCGGCCAGCGGCTATAATCCGCAGCCCATCCAAGGCCCCCCGAGATGTCCGGCAAGGTATTCATCAAAACCCACGGTTGCCAGATGAACGAGTACGACTCGGCCAAGATGCTCGACGTGCTGCGTGCAGCCAACGGTCTTGAGCCGACCTCCGACGAATCCGAGGCCGATGTGATTCTGGTCAACACCTGCTCGATCCGGGAAAAGGCGCAGGAGAAGGTGTTTTCGCAACTCGGCCGCTGGCGCGAACTGAAGCTGGCCAAACCGGGGCTGTTGATCGGCGTCGGCGGGTGCGTCGCTTCGCAGGAGGGTGCGGCGATCATCCAGCGCGCGCCCTATGTGGACCTGGTGTTCGGTCCACAGACCCTGCATCGGCTGCCGGCGATGATCGCGGCGCGGCGGGCGAGCGCGCAGCCCCAGGTCGACATCAGTTTTCCGGAGATCGAAAAATTCGATCATCTGCCCGAGCCGCGCAAGGAAGGCCCGACCGCATTCGTGTCGGTGATCGAGGGCTGCAGCCGCTACTGCTCGTTCTGCGTGGTCCCGTACACCCGTGGTGAAGAGGTCAGCCGGCCGTTCGATGATGTCATCGCCGAGGTCGCGGCGCTCGCCGACCAGGGCGTGCGCGAAGTCAACCTGCTTGGCCAGACCGTCAATGCCTATCGCGGCCCGATGCACGTTGGCGGAATCGCCGATCTGGCCTTGTTGATCGAAACCATCGCCCAGATCGACGGGATCGGTCGGATCCGCTTCACCACCTCGCATCCACTGGAGTTCTCCGACCGGCTGATCGACTGCTACGCGCGGGTGCCCAAGCTGGCCAACCACCTGCACCTGCCGGTGCAATCCGGCTCGGACCGCATTCTGGCTGCGATGAAGCGCGGCCATACCGCCATCGAATACAAGGCGCGCATCCGGGCATTGCGTGCGGTCCGTCCCGACATTGCGATCAGCTCGGATTTCATCGTCGGTTTTCCCGGCGAAACCGACGCCGATTTCGCGGCCACCCTGCGGCTGATCGACGAAATCGGATTCGACCAGAGTTTCAGCTTCCTATACTCGCGACGACCCGGAACACCGGCGGCCAGCCTGGACGACAGCACCGCGGTGGCGACCAAACACGTCCGTCTGGCCGAATTGCAAGCCAGCATCAATGCCAACGCAGCCCGGATCAGCCGGGGCATGCTCGGCAGCCAGCAGCGGGTGCTGGTCGAGGGGCCAAGCCGCCGGGACTCGGGACAGCTTTGCGGCCGAACAGAAAACAACCGCACTGTCAACTTTGATGGCGTTGCCGGGCTCACCGGTCGTTTCGTCGACGTGGAAATCACCGAGGCGATGAGCAACTCGCTGCGCGGACGCATCGTCCATCACGCTACCGTCGCGGCCTGACCGTCTGCCACCCCGGCCACGCAAGGTGTTTTCATTGATACCCTACCGGGTACGCCGTGCATCCGCGACAGAATCGTTTGCGCATCGCGGTCGCCTGACTGGCCAAATCTTCGCCCATACTCGCCACAGTAGGCGTGACTATCGTCACATACCGGCGTTCCCGACGATCCGTAGACTGGCCGCTCACTGGCGCGCAATGCCAGGCTGTGTTTTTCGGTACGACCGGAGTGTCGGCAGCGCTGGTCGGGGCTGACCGATCGACCGGACAAACCCGGAGGCACGCGCCGTTTCGGCACTGCGTCGCCGTTTCTCGATTTGTCTTCTGGGGAGTTCCACCTGACCATGAACCCATCGATTCCGAAACCAGCGACCGCCACCCTTTGCGCCGCGTTGTTCGTCGCCCTGCTCACCCCGGCCCTGGCCGAATCGAGCAAGAAGTTGGGCGCGTTCGTGCCCTTTCCCGGTAGTTGGCCAGCAAAACTGGTTGCGGTTGAAGCGAGCAATCAGGTCCGGCTGCAGACCAATATCTGGGACCAGGACCGTACCTTTCTGGTCAGCCTGCCCGGTCTGGTGGTACCCAGCAACCGGCCCGGCGCGCCGGCCTGCGAGCGTGAACTCGCTGCGGCCGGCAAGGCCTTCGCGGACCAGTACCTGCGTTCTGCCGAGAAAATCGAACTGGGCGAACTCAGGATGTTGAGCTCGGTTGCCACCGAGGCCTCGTCGCCAGTGGTCACCGATCAGGGCAGCCTGGCCGATGCTCTGGTCAAGGCGGGGTATGCCCGCCGGCAAGGCTCCGGTGATAGTGCGCCCTGGTGCCAGGCACAGGCAGCAGACTGAGCGCTTGGGAAAAAATCCGCCCATCGCAGCCATCGCCGCCGCAGGCCAACGCGGCGCGTTGCGAATCCCCGGTGCTTCGATCGTCCGCTCGCCGGACACTGGCTTTCGAGGTTCGCGTCGGGTCGACTGCGCCGAAAGGCGCGCTCGCGACGATGGACGATTTTTCACAGGTTTGGAGCCGATTCATCCCTGCTGTCCAGTCCGCGTTCTGCATACTGCTACGTATGTTTGGTGTCACTCGGAATCCGGATTCGGCCGTTCCAACTTGGCCCCGGGTCTGGCCGCCCCGGACGATCCGGAAGTGATCGTCTCCCAATCGATAAAGCCCATCCCCATTCCAACGAGTCCTAGATGAACAACGCTACCGAATTGACCCAGGCACGCGAACTGATTCGGCAGCTGCCGGAGCTGAACTCGATCCAGGATCCGGTCTGGCAGCAAGCCGTGCAGAGCTCGGTATTGATGCGGATGCCGGCGGGCTGCACATTCAATGTCTGCAGTGATGATGTCGATGCGGTGGCGGTGGTGCTGGAAGGTTCGATCAAGGTCCGCGCCCATTCCGAAGACGGCCGCGAATTCAGCATCTACCGGATCAATCCAGGCGAACTGTGCATGTTGAGCATCGCCTTCTTGCACGCCAAGGGCCGGCTGCACGCCGAAATGTCGGTCGACCGAGATGCCACGGTCATGCAGATACCGCAGGACCAGTTCGAGAAGTTGATGGCGCAATCACCGACCTTTCGCGGCTACTTGATGGGGGTGATGTCGGGTTATGTGGTCAAGCTGCTCGACCTGATCGAGGAAGCCCATTTCGACGACCTGCAGACGCGCATTCTCAGTCATATCGCCGGACTGCAGCGCGTCTCGGGCGTGGACGTGATCGACACCACGCACCAGCAACTGGCCAACGAGCTGGGCAGCAGCCGCGAAGTGATCAGTCGCATACTCAAGACGCTGGAACGTCAGGGCGTGCTGAGATTGGGCCGAGGCACGATCACGCTGCAGCAGGCGCGGCTTGCGACCGGCACCACCAAGCCTGGGGTACGCGAACGCGCCATGCGCAATTGAGCGCCAGCGACGTAGGATGGGCAAAAGCTGAAGTCCGTGCCCGGCACCGCGAATTGCAGCAGAATCCATTCGATGGGCACGCTGCGCTTTGCCCATCCAAAGATATTCCTGATTAGCCTCAAACCTCAGCTATCCATACCCGTTCGCCCTGAGCGTAGCGCCGTAGGCGCGAAGTCGAAGGGTCCCGAGAGGTGCTTCGACTTCGCCCGCTGCGCGAGCTACGCTCAGCACGAACGGTCCTTGG
>JBGSKT010000575.1:0-1606 GCA_041741075.1 Lysobacterales bacterium | reverse complement strand
GGGCAGCACGCCCTCGGCATCCGCGGGCCGGGTTGGGGTGGAGTGATCGAGCGTGGCTTTGATCCGGTCCGGTCGGCGCGGCGACAGGCCGCGCGCCTCCAGTTCGGCGAAGGCCTGCGGCGAGGTCACTTCGTGGATCAGGTGCAGATCGACATAAAGCATGGCCGGCGCGGCCGGCGTCTCCGCTTCGACCAGGTGCGCGTCCCAGAGTTTGTCGAACAGGGTGCGCGGCGGATGGGGTGTTGCTGCCATGATCGCTCTCGATGCTCAGGTTTGGGTGACAAGATCGGCCGCGGTTTGCGCGGCGGTCAGCGGCTCGGCGGCCAGAATGCGCTGCGCGCTGACCTGTTGACGCAGGCAGCGATTGGCCATATCCAGCCAGGCCAGCGCACTCGCTTCGAGGATGTCGGTGCTGGTTCCGCTGCCGCTCAGTTCCTCCCCATCGAACAGTGCGCTCAGCGTGGCCTGGCCCTGGGCGTCGTCGCCGGTGGTGACGCTTTGCACCTGGTAGCTCGCCAGTTCCAGGGCGACGCCGGTGGCGCGGATCAGTGCCTGGCAAAGCGCATGCACCGGGCCATCGCCAACCGCCGCTTCGCAGACATTGCGGCCATCGGGCGAGCAAAGTTCCACGGTCGCGGTCGGCAGGCTGCCCTGGGGAGTACCGGTATGCACATGCCAGCGCACCAGAGTCCAGCCGCGCGGCTGGCCGGGTTCGATGCCGAGCACCAGGGTTTCCAGGTCGGCGTCGAAGATTTCGCGCTTTTTCTCGGCCAGTGTCTTGAACGCGGCGAACACCCGTTCCAGGGCGATTTCATCCAGTTCGAAACCGAGCGTGCCCAGGCGATCGCGGATCGCGTGGCGGCCGCTGTGGCGACCGAGCACCATCTGCGAATCCTGCCAGCCGACCGTTTCCGGGCGCATGATTTCGTAGGTGCCGCGGTGCTTGAGCATGCCGTGCTGGTGGATGCCGGCCTCGTGCGCGAAGGCGTTGGCACCGACGATCGCCTTGTTGCGCTGTACCGCCATGCCGGTGCTGCGCGCGAGCAGGCGCGAGGTCGGCACCAGCCGCGCGCTGTCGATCCCGGTGCGCACGCCGAACCACTGGCTGCGCACCTGGAGCGCCATCACCAGTTCCTCCAGCGCACAGTTTCCAGCGCGTTCGCCGATGCCGTTGATGGTGCATTCGACCTGGCGCGCACCGCCCTCGATCGCGGCCAGGCTGTTGGCCACCGCCAGACCCAGATCGTCGTGGCAATGCGCGCTCCAGACCACGCGCTCGGCGCCAATCACCTGGCTGCGCAGATGATCGAACAGCGCGCGGATCTCGGCCGGCGTGGTGTAGCCGACGGTGTCCGGGACGTTCAGCGTGCTCGCCCCGGCGGCGATTGCGGCGTTGAATATCTCGACCAGAAACTCGGGCTCGGTGCGCAGCGCGTCCTCGGCCGAGAACTCGACGTCGGCGACATGTCGGCGCGCCAGGGTGATGCCGGCGATAGCGCGTGCGATCACCGCCGGTCGATCCAGCCCGAGCTTGTGCTCGCGGTGCAGCGGGCTGGTCGAAATGAACACATGCAGACGCGGCGCAGCGGCCGGCTCCAGCGCGCGC
>JBGSKT010000574.1:0-2067 GCA_041741075.1 Lysobacterales bacterium | reverse complement strand
AACGTTAGGCCTCGCAATCCACACCCTGCCTATGCCCGCAGCCATCGAATACTTTGATCGCGAGTCCGCGGCGGCTCGCGACTTCGTCAGCAGTCTAGGAGCCTGTCGGGCTTTCCCATCTACCTTGATCGGGTGGCACCTCAGACAATTGCATCACTCTGAGCAAAGCCCCACCCCATGAGCCGCTTCATTGCTGTAGATCGAGACACTGCCTACCTGCTGCCGCCTTCGGTCGATGAGTGGCTGCCGCAGGATCACCTGGGGCGCTTTGTCGTCGAAGTCATTGACCAGATGGATCTGAACGAGCTTGTTCGGCAGTACGCCGGGCGCGGTAGTGCCGCGTATCACCCGGCGATGCTGCTGGGCTTGCTGGTGTATGGCTACGCCACGGGCGTGCACTCCAGCCGCAAGATCGAACGGGCCTGCCATGACTCGGTGGCGTTTCGCTTCATTGCTGCGAACACGCAGCCCGACCACGACAGCATCGCCACGTTCCGCCGCCGCTTCCTGCCGCAGATCGAAGCCCTGTTCGTGCAGGTGCTGGTGCTGGCGCGCGAGATGAAATGCCTGAAGCTGGGCAACATCGCGCTGGACGGCACCAAGATCGCTGCCAACGCCAGCAAGCACAAGGCGCTGTCGTGGGATCACGCCAACAAGATTGAGGCTCACCTGCGCGAAGAAGTGCAACTGCTGCTGAAGTTGGCCGAAGAAAGCGACAGCCGCCCCGTCAACGACGGGCTCGATGTGCCGGCGGAGATTGCGCGGCGTGAACAGCGCCTGAGCGCCATCGCGCAAGCCAAGGCCAAGATCGAGCAGCGAGCACGCGAACGCCACGCCGTGGAGCAGCAGGACTACGAGGCCAAGTGCGCCAAGCGCCAAGGCCAACGCGATGAAGGCAAGAAGCCGCGCGGACCCGATCCTGAGCCACCGTCGAGCGCGCCCAAAGGCAGCGACCAAGTCAACCTCACCGATGAAGAGTCGCGCATCATGCCCAGCTCGCGAGGCGGCTTCGAACAAAGCTACAACGCCCAGGCCGCTGTCGATACCGAGACCATGCTGGTGGTGATTGCCAACGTCTCACAGGCCCCCAACGACAAGCGCGAAATTGCGGCCGTACTGGATAAGATTTCGGCCCTTCCTGAGGGTCTGGGGCAGGTATCGAGCCTGCTGGCCGACACCGGCTACTACAGCGCCGCCAACGTCAACGCCTGCGAAGCGCGATTCATCGAGCCCATGCTGTCAATGAAGCGCGAATCGCACCATATTCCAGTGCTTGAACGCTTTGCAGAAGACACTCCGGCGCCCGAAACGGACGACCCGGTGGCCAAGATGGCACACCGGCTGGGGACGAAAAAAGGGCGCGTACTGTATGGACTGCGCAAGCAAACGGTGGAGCCGGTGTTCGGGATCATCAAACGCGTCATGGGCTGGAGCCAGATGAGCATGCGCGGCCTGGAAAAGGCGCGCGGCGAGTGGTCGCTCGTGACGATGGCCTGGAACATCAAGCGGTTGCACGTGTTGCGTGCGGCGTAAGAGGACGGGGCGAATGCGTGCCACCGCTATCAAATTGACGCCATGCAAGGGCGGCCCCTGGGCGGCCCGCAACGCGCACTTGGACCCCGAAGTGACCGACTCCGCCCTGCGTGGCGTCAAACGACGCCGTGCGATCAGCCGTGCCTGGCGGCGCGGCTCAAGTCCGACAGGCTCCTAGCAGCTACCCACACGAAACCCGGAGGAACCCAGAAAATGCACACCTGCACTGTGGCGCGGGCTTTGTGGCATGCCGTTGGCTCTCAGGTTGAGCGAGGGGTTAGGCGTCGCTGCGCGCTGACGGCCGCAGGCTCCTTCTCTGCGAGTTTGCCTGCCACATACTTGTGCAGGACGCTGGCGATCAGAGTCTGGTACGGCATGCCTTCGGCAAGTGCCTTGGCTTGAATATCAAGTAAGTCCGCAGACGAGAGGCGAATGTTCACCCGCTTGTCTTTGATTGCTGTGGCTCGTGCTGCGGCGCGCATACGCTGAAGCTCAGCCTTGCTCGCGATCGGCTTCAGCTTTCCCGACTCATAG
>JBGSKT010000573.1:0-1734 GCA_041741075.1 Lysobacterales bacterium | reverse complement strand
GTCGGCGGCACGCTTGGCGTACTGGGCCAGAGACTGCGCCAGCCCGATCAGCTCCGGTGTATGCGCGGCGGCTTCGATGGTGCCGGTCATTGCCGACAACAGGGCCCGAAAGCCCGCGCCCTGTTCGGCCAGCACCTTGCGGCCGAGCAGGTCCAGCGCCTGGATGCCATTGCTGCCCTCGTGGATCGGGTTGATGCGGTTGTCGCGGTAGAACTGCTCGACTGGATACTCGCGGCTGTAACCGTAGCCGCCGAGCACCTGGATGGCCAGATCATTGGCTTTCAGGCACCAGTCGGCCGACCAGGCCTTGATGATCGGGGTGAGCAGATCGAGCAACAGACCGGCCTCGACCCGGACCGCGGGGTCCGGGTCATGCCGCCCGGAATCGACCAGGGTGGCCGCGTACAGTGCGAGCGCGTGCGCACCCTCAACGTAGGCGCGTTGCTGCAACAACATGCGGCGCACATCGGCGTGTTCGATGATCGGAATCTGCGCGCTGTTCGGGTCTTTCTGGTCCGGATGCCGGCCCTGGCGACGCTCATGCGCATAGTGCAGGGAATGGCGATAGCCGGCCTGGCCGAGCATGATCGCGCCGATGCCGACGCCGATGCGCGCCTCGTTCATCATCACGAACATCTGCGCCAGCCCCCGGCCCTCGGCGCCAACCAGCTCGCCGACGCAATCGTCATTCTCGCCAAACTTCAAGAAGGTGTTGACGATGCCGCGCTGCCCGAGTTTATGGTTGAGTCCAGCCAGGCGCACGTCGTTGTCGACGCCGACCACGCCGTCGGCATCGACGCGGAATCGCGGCACGATGAACAGGCTGATCCCGCGTACGCCCGCGGCCGCACCGGCGACCCGCGCCAGCACCATGTGCACGATGTTGTCGGCCAGCTCGTGTTCGCCGCCGGAGATCCACATCTTGGCGCCACGGATCCGGTAGCGGCCTTCGCCGATCGGCTCGGCGCGGGTGCAAAGATCGCCCAGCGAGGATCCGGCCGCGGGTTCGGTCAGGCACATAGTGCCGAAGAAACGACCGCCGCGCAGGGCCGCCAGATAGCGCCTTTGCTGCTCGGGGCTGGCGAAGCGTTCGATCAAATGCGCGACGCCCTTGGTCAGCATCGGATAGCCCGCGGTCGAGACATTGGCCGCGGCAAACAACGATTCGCAGGCCAGCGCGACGGTGTAGGGCAGTTGCATGCCGCCCTGTTCGAAGGCCGCCCCGGCGGCGAAGAAACCGGCCTCGCGGTAGGCGTCGAGCGCCACTGCCACCCCCTCGACCAGATGCACCTTGCCATCGCGCAGGCGCGGCTCCTGAATGTCGGCGGCGCGGTTATGCGGCAGGAACTGCGTCAGGGCCAATTGGTGGGCGAGATCGAGCGCGGCGTCAAACGTCTCGGCACTGTGCTCGGCGAAGTACGGATAGCGGCACAGACGCCCGACTTCGAGCACCTCGTGCAGCAGGAACTGCTGGTGACGCCAATCGATCAGTGGGCTGTCAGGCATGAACAACTCCTCGGAGCTGGTCGGACTTTCGCCGTGGAGCGCGCTGCACGTCTGGGCGGATGGCCGCAATGCGCGCCCACGTGGAAAGACTGTCGGGCGCTTAGGCTCAGGCCCATTCGCTCAGTTCCTCGATCTGGTACAGCCGGGCAAACGTCGGCCGCGCCTTCATGAGCGTGGCGAGCGCCGCCAGCGCCGGCCATGCGGTGGCCGGGCGCGGCAGATTGCGCG
>JBGSKT010000572.1:0-1941 GCA_041741075.1 Lysobacterales bacterium | reverse complement strand
CGCGCTGGGCATCGGCGCCAGCGCCGGGCTCGGCCTGTCGCTAGGCCAGCTCGACCAGACTGGTAGTTACTGGCTGCGGATCGAATTGCTGGTCGATCGGCCGGATGCCAACCCGACCAATCACGCCGCCGCCCAACGCCTGCTGCTCAGTGCCAACCCCGAGCCGGTGCTGGAACTGGGGGTCGATGCGGCGACTTTCGCGCCCGGCATCGATGCCAGTGGCCGGGTCGGCGTGCGCAACAACGGCAGTGCCTTCAGCGGCAGCGTGCGCTTGCAGATCAGCGCCCCCTCGGGCGAACCGATCGCCGAACTGCCGACGCTGGCTGTCAACGCCCTGGCATTCGGCGCCGAGGTGGTGCAGAACTGGCAGTGGCCGACCACCGGCGTGCTGGCCGGTGGCTATCGGGTCGAGGCGGTGCTGTTGGATCAACAGGCTCGCGAGATCAGCCGCCGCCAGGTCGATTTTGCGGTGGCGGTGCTGCGCGATCTGCGTCTGGATGTGGCGAGCGAGCGCGCCGCCTACGTCGCCGGGGAAACCGTGCGCCTGAACGCCAGCCTGGATTATCGCAGCGGTAACGCGATCATCTCTTCGGCGGCGCTGCGCCTGCGCCTGTTGGACGCGGCCGGCAACGAGGTCTTCACCACCACGCGGAATCTGGCCACCCTGTTGCCGGGCGTGCGCCTGCAGATCCCGGCGAGCTGGATCGCGAGCGGCGATGCCGGCATCTACTCGATCCGTGCCGAGCTGCTCGAAGCCGCCGCGGTCACCGTTCAAGCCCAGGGCAGTTTCCTGCTTGGTGCAGCGAACGCTGCGGCACCGGTCACAGGCAGCATCCTGCCGGCGCCGGCACCGCTGATCGCCGGTCGCCCGGGCCAGATCGATTACCTGCTGGAGAACGCCGCCGGCTCGACCCTGGCGGTCGACCGGCTGCGTCTGCGGCTGTTGCGTGCGCCGGGTCTGGAAGAAGTGGCGATGGATAGCGTCAGCGGGCCGGCCCCGGCCCTGGGCCAACTGCCGGGACGCATGGAACTCGCCGCGACCGCGCTGCC
Source organism: Lysobacterales bacterium (assembly GCA_041741075.1). Lineage (GTDB taxonomy): Bacteria > Pseudomonadota > Gammaproteobacteria > Xanthomonadales > Ahniellaceae > 0-14-3-00-62-12. The sequence continues at coordinate 891 of JBGSKT010000572.1, read as the reverse complement.
GATCGGCGACTATCTCGCCGTGCTCGACTGGCGTGCCAATCCGGAGGCGCCGCCGCTAACCCTTGTCACGCGCAGCGTCTCGGTGATCGATGGCATCGCGCCGCTGATCGTGCTTCAGACCCCGGAGGCCGGGGCCTGGGTGCGAGGGGCTGCGGCGCTCGCGGCCCAGGTCAGCGACGTACACAGCGGCGTCGATCGGGTCGAAATCGCCATCGACGGCGGCAGTTGGCGGATTGCGCCGCTACAGGCGCAGGGTGCTTACGGCCTGGACGCCAGCGGTCTCTCCGACGGCAGCCACCGCTTCCAGGTGCGCGCCCGCGACCGCGCCGGCAACGAATCGATCAGCGCCGAGCGCGGGTTCGAAGTCGACAACACCCCGCCGCGGATAGCGATCGGCGGCGTCACCGACGGCGATCGGGTCAACCATCCGCTGACGCCGGTGGTGACCATAACCGAGGCTCACCCGGGTGAGACCAGCATTGCCCTGGGCGCGGATGCCTTCGTCAGCGGTACGGTCGTGAGCGCCGAGGGCAGCTACCTGCTGAGCGTGGTCGCGCACGACCTGGCCGGCAACGTAGCCGCGGCCAGCGTTCGCTTCGAAATCGATACCAGCGCGCCCTCGCTCGCCTTCATCACCCCACTCGACGGCGATCAGACTACCCTGGCCAGTATCGAAGCGCGGCTCCAGAGCGAGCCCGAAAGCAGCGTGCAACTGACCGCCGGTGCCTTCGTGCAGACCGTCGTTGCCGATGCCAGCGGTGTCGCGACCTTCGCCTCGGTTCCCCTGGTGTTTGGCGATAATTTCTTGCAGGCCGTCGCCAGCGACGCGCTCGGCAACCAGGGCGCGCCGGTCGGCGTGCGGGTCACGCGCTTCGACAACAGCGGCGCCGC
>JBGSKT010000571.1:0-5439 GCA_041741075.1 Lysobacterales bacterium | reverse complement strand
AGCGCGGCGGCCGCGGCGGGTCGCCGGCCGGGCGTCGCGACCGCTTCGGCCAGTTCGACATTGGCGGCGTAATCGGAACCGGTGGAGAACGCAATTGCGTCCTCGCCGGATTCGGCCAGCACGTGGAATTCATGCGAGGCGGTGCCGCCGATCGCCCCGGTATCGGCCTGCACCGCGCGAAATTTCAGCCCGAGGCGGGTGAAAATGCGGGTGTAGGTGTCATACATATTGCGGTATTCACGTTCCAGACAAGCGCCGCTCAGGTGAAATGAATAGGCGTCCTTCATCAGGAATTCGCGCGCCCGCATCACCCCGAAGCGCGGCCGGATCTCGTCGCGGAACTTGGTCTGAATCTGATAGAAATTGACCGGGAGCTGTTTGTAACTCTTGAGTTCGTTGCGGGCGAAATCGGTGATCACTTCCTCGTGCGTGGGCCCGTAGCAGTATTCCTGCTGCTTGCGGTCCTTGAGCTTCAACAACTGTCCGCCAAATTTCTGCCAGCGCCCGGTTTCATCCCACAGCTCGCGCGGCTGGATCGAGGGCATCAGCAGTTCCAGCGCACCGGCGCGGTTCATTTCCTCACGCACGATTGTGGCCACTTTTTGCAACACCCGGAGCCCGAGCGGCGACCAGCTGTAGATGCCGGCCGCCAGTCGCCGAATCATGCCGCTGCGCAGCATCAACTGGTGGCTGACGACCTCGGCTTCCGACGGGGTTTCACGGATGGTGTGCAGATGAAACTGGCTGAGGCGCATGGGGCGGCGGCGGTGAGGGTCGGCCGTCCATCATAGCCGTGCGGCGCGTGGCATTGAAGTAGCCAGCGCCCGGCGAAACGAAGCCGTCGTCCCGGCGCAGGCCGGGACCCAGTGTCTGGGATGCAGATACGGTCACCGCTGGGCCCCGGCGTTCGCCGGGGCGACGGATGTCCTGTTCTCGGGTTTGCGGACCAGCGTCAAGCAGGCGTGGCGACGGGCCGTACAACATTTCGGTTCAATCCGGCGGTGCAGTGCTTGCCGCTTCGGAACTGGCGCCCGCCGCTTCCGGAATCACGCTCGGCACGACCGTCACGTTCGGCGTTTCGATGACCAAGGTATAGGACCGATCGGCCGGGGGGCGGTCGGTGAAGTTCCACACACCGTTCTCGTCTTGCCATTTGTAGATGCGGCGCGCGCCGGTTTCTGCCGTCGAGGCGACCGGGCCTTGCTGCGGCGTTGCGGCGGGCGCCGGAGCGGGCCGGTTGTACCAGGCCCAGCCGGCACCGATCGCGACCGCCGCCAGGACTGCCATGCCGATTTGTCGGTGGCTCAGTTCCATGCCGGAAAGGGGCCGCGCTACGGGGTTTTGGCCGGTTTGCAGAATGCGGCGATCTGCTGCTCGGCGTCGGCGATTTCCTGCTTGTGCTGCTCGAGTGTCAGCGTTTCGGGTTTGCCGTCGCCATCCAGGTCCTTGCTCACTTTGGCGTTTCTGTTGAGGATCTCCAGATTCTTGCGCGCCTGCAGGCAGTTCGGCGATTCGGGGCTGGCCTCGGCCGGCTTGGCGGTGGCGTCGGCAGTGGCCGGGTGATTCCTGACCTTGATCTGATCGACCGGCTGGTCCTTGGGCTTGGTGGCGTCGTAGTGCCAGACGCCATTTTCGTCCTGCCATTTGTAGATGGTTTCCGCATGGACGACCGAAAAGGTGGCGATCAAACCGATGAGGGCAAAGGTGGCAAGGCGCATGGCGGGCTCCGGCAGCATGGTTGGGGGCGGCGGTGCGCCGATACTAACGCCGTCATGGCCGGTGTGCATGCCCGCGCTGCACGCGATTCAGCGCGCGCTGGGCCACGCCTGGGTTACACTCGGATACGCTTCCTTCCCGGTGACCATGAGCCCAAGCCCCGAAACCAAGTCCCCCGAAGCTGGTGCCAGCCGTCCGCGGCCGCGCCACCCCGGCATCTACCTGCTGCCCAATCTGTTCACCACCGGCGGCTTGCTGGCCGGTTACTTTGCCATCGTGTCGGCGTTTTCCGGCCGTTTCACCGAGGGCGCGATCGCGGTCTTCGTGGCCGGGTTGCTCGATGGCGTGGACGGGCGGGTCGCCCGACTGACCAATACCCAGAGTGATTTCGGCGTGCAGTACGACAGCCTGGCCGACCTGGTCAGCTTCGGCCTGGCGCCCTCGCTGGTCATGTATGCATGGTCGCTTTCCGCACTCAAGGAATATGGCCCGGTGCTGGGCAAGATCGGCTGGGCCGCGGCGTTTGTCTACGCCGCCTGCGCGGCGCTGCGCCTGGCTCGTTTCAATACCCAGGTCGGGGTGGCCGACAAGCGCTATTTCCAGGGACTGGCCAGTCCGGCCGCGGCTGGTCTGCTGATGAGCTATGTGTGGACGATGAACAATCTGGCCGTAGCCGGTGCCGACGTGGCCTTCGTTTCGCTGGCGATTACCCTGGTCGGGGCGGTGCTGATGGTCAGTCGCGTCCGCTACTGGAGCTTCAAGTCGATGCCGGCCTCGGACCGCGTGCCGTTCTTCTGGGCGCCGCTGGCCATGGGTATCATCGCCTTGCTGGTGGTGCATCCGCAGTACTTTTTGTTCGGGCTGATCTCGGTGTATGTTCTGTCCGGTCCGGCGCTGACCCTGTGGGGCCTGCGCGCGCGCCGCGGCCAGCGCTCCGGACCGCGCGCCGGAGCTTGAATCTGCGTCGGCGACGGCGCCGGAATCGGGCATTTGCGCATCCACATTTTTCTTCGGAGGTCTCGCATCATGAGCGGAACTGCAATCACGGTCTTTCTGGTCATTCTGGTGTTTGCCTGGCTCGGCGTGGTGCGGGTGCCGCAGGGCAACGAATACACGCTCGAATGGTTCGGGCGCTATGTGCGCACGCTGACCCCGGGGCTCAACTTCATCGTGCCGTTTTTCCACAACGTCGGCCGTCGCATCAACATGATGGAGCAGGTGCTGGACGTGCCGCGCCAGGAAGTGATCACCAAGGACAACGCGGTGGTCGCGGTTGATGGCGTGGTGTTCTTCCAGGTGCTGGATGCCCCCAAGGCGGCGTACGAAGTGGCGACGCTGGAAATCGCCATCCTCAACCTGGTGATGACCAATATCCGCACCGTGCTCGGCTCGATGGATCTGGACGAATCCCTGTCCAGGCGCGACACCATCAATGCGCAATTGCTGCACGTGGTCGACGAGGCCACCCATCCGTGGGGGATCAAGGTCAACCGCATCGAGATCAAGGACATCGCTCCGCCGCGCGACCTGGTCGATGCGATGGCCAGACAGATGAAGGCCGAGCGTGAGAAGCGCGCAGCGATTCTGGAAGCCGAAGGCATGCGCCAGGCGGCGATCCTCAAGGCCGAAGGCGAGAAACAGGCGGCGGTGCTCGAAGCCGAAGGCCGCAAGGAGGCCGCCTTTCGCGATGCCGAAGCGCGCGAGCGCTCGGCCGAGGCCGAGGCCAAGGCGACCATGATGGTGTCGCAGGCGATCGCCAAGGGCGACCTGCAGGCGATCAACTATTTCGTCGCCGACAAATACGTCAGCGCGATCAAGGCGCTGGCCTCGGCACCGAACCAGAAAGTGCTGCTGATGCCGATGGAGATGACCGGCATTCTCGGCAGTCTGGCCGGTGTCGCCGAACTCGCCCGGGCCAGTTTCGAGGACCGCGCGCACAAAGCGCAACGCGGCACTTCGGCGGGGCCGGGCAATGGCTAAGATCGTACTGATCTGGTGGAGTGCGGCCGGCCTGCTGCTGCTCGGCGAGATGCTGATACCCGGCGCCAGCCTGCTCTGGCTGGGGCTTGCCGCGCTCGCCACCGGCACCGTATTGGTCGCCGTTCCGGAACTGCCGCTGCTGCTGCAGGCGTTGTTGTTCGGCGGGTTTGCGGCGGTGGCGGTGGCCTGCTATCTGCGCTGGTTTCGCGGGCGCGAACCGGTCAGCGACCGGCCGCTGCTCAATCAGCGCGCACAACAGCTGGTCGGGCGCGAATTCGTGCTGTTCGAGCCGATCAGCAATGGTCGCGGCCGGCTCAAGATCGGCGACTCGCTGTGGACCGTGCTCGGGCCGGAACTGCCGGCCGGCACCCGGGTGCGAATCACCGCCACCGATGGCCTGCTGCTGACCGTGGCCGCGATTTGAGGTTCAGCGAACCGAGCACCTCCGGTAGCGACGGAATTGTGGGAGCGACGGAATTGTGGGAGCGACGGCACGTCGCGACTGTCGCTTCACTAGCCAGGTCGCGACGTGCCGTCGCTCCTACATTTCGCCCCCACCCGCCGCTCCCACCCGCGGAATCGGGCGGTCTCAAGCCATCTGCGCGGTGACGAACTCCCAGTTGACCAGGTTCCAGAACGCTTCCACGTACTTGGCGCGGGCGTTGCGGTAATCGACGTAATAGGCGTGTTCCCAGACGTCGCAGGTCAACAGCGGTCGGTCGCTGCCGGTCAGTGGGGTGGCGGCGTTGGCGGTGCTGACCAGACCCAGGCTGCCGTCGGCGCGCTGCACCAGCCAACCCCAGCCGGAGCCAAAGGTGGTGATGCAGGTGTTCGAGAATTGTTCCTTGAAGGCAGCGAAGGAGCCGAAGGCCTGATCGATCGCCGCGGCCAGCTTGCCGCCAGGCTCGCCGCCGCCATTGGGCTTCAGGCAGTTCCAGTAGAAGCTGTGGTTCCACACCTGGGCGGCGTTGTTGAACATGCCGCCACTGGCCTTGCGCACGATCTGCTCCAGCGTCAGCGCCTCGAACTCGGTGCCCTTGATCTGGTTGTTCAGATTGGTGACATAGGTCTGATGGTGTTTGCCGTAATGGAAATCGATGGTCTCGGCGGAGATATGTGGTGCCAGCGCGTCACGGGGGTAGGGCAGGGCGGGTAGTTCGATGGCCATGGCGGATCCTCGGTTGATTGCGCGGTGCGCGTGAACGGAGATTGTAGGGCAAGCGGGCTGTGGGTCGCGAATGCTGGCCGGCGCTGCGCTAGAATGCCCGCATCTGCCGCCGTGGCGGCCTGTTTCGAGAGCTTGACGACTATGGAAGTGATGGATCAGATTCGTGCCACCGTGACCAGCCACCCGATCGTGTTGTTTATGAAGGGTACGCCGCAATTTCCGATGTGCGGATTTTCCAGCCGCTCCGCAGCGGTACTGCGCGAGCTCGGCGCCAGCTATCACGCGGTCAATGTGCTGGAGAATCCCGACATCCGCGCCAATCTGCCGCGCTTCTCGAACTGGCCGACTTTTCCGCAGTTGTTCATCAACGGCGAATTGATCGGCGGCTGCGACATCATCGTCGAATTGTTCGAGAAGGGCGAGCTTGGCAAGATGGTCGCCGAAGCCGGTTGATCGGAACGTCCCGGTGCCACTGGAATCCGCGATCCCCGTCGATCGAAATCTCGACGGACGGGTAGTGCTGGTCACCGGTGCTGCCGGCGCGCTCGGCCGCGCCACCGCGCTTGCCGCCGCCG
>JBGSKT010000570.1:0-1567 GCA_041741075.1 Lysobacterales bacterium | reverse complement strand
GGCCAGGACGATCGGCCGGACTGCGCCGCTGCCCGATAGCCCGCGGCCACGGCGCGCAGCTTCAGGCCACCGGCAGCAAGGCCGCGAAATCGATCTCGGCGAACTTGCGCGGTGCCCCCAGGTAATTGCCTTGCGCGTATTCCACGCCGCATTTGCGCAGTGCGCGCAGGGTCGCGAAATTGTCGACGTGCTCGCCGATCACCGCCAGCTTCATCGAGCGCGCCAGGCCGGCGATCGAGGCGACCATGGTGTGGTCGAGCTCATTATCGGCCATGCCTTCCACGAAGCTGCCCTCGATCTTGACGAAATCGACCGGCAGGTGGCGCAGATGGGTGAACGAGGAGAAGCCGGTACCGAAATCATCCAGGGCGAAGCGGCAGCCGAGTTCGCGCAGCGACTGCATGGTCTTGCGCACCAGGTACATCGAGGTCATCTCGCTGGTCTCGGTGATCTCGAACACCAGCGCCCGCGCCGGCACCCCGGAACCGCGGATCGCATTGACGATCAAGGCCATCGATTCGCCGTCGGCCAGGGTCTGGTTGGACAGGTTGATGTTGAACGCGATCTGCTCGAGCGCCGTGCCCACCCGGGACAACAGGTCGAGCGCGTGCTGCACCACCCACAGGTCGATCTTCGGCATCATGCCGACGCGTTCGGCCAGCGGCACGAACACCCCGGGTGCGACGATCTCACCACGGCGGTCGCGCATGCGGATCAGGATCTCGAACAGTGCCTCGTGGCTGCCATCGCCGAGCCGCCAGCCGTGCTGCTCGCTGATGCCGTCTTCGTTTTCCGGCAGGCTCGCCATCGCCACGATCGGCTGCACGTCGAATTCAAAGCGGTTCTGTTCGAGGGCGTCGCGAAAGCGCGCGATCCAGCCCGCTTCCAGCTCGCGCGCCACCCGCGCGTCGTGTTCGCCGACGTAGATCTGGGTCTGGTCGCGGCCACGGTGCTTGGCATCCTTGCAGGCCACCCGGGCGTGTTCGATCAGGTATTCGGCCGAGGGCGTGTCGCGCGACAGGATCGCCACCCCGATCGACACGGTCGCCCGGCGGGCGTGGCGGTTGACCTGGTAGTTGCACTGGTGCGCCAGCTCGCGAAAGCCGTCGGCGATGGTGAACAGGTTGTCCAGGGTGACCCCGGTCAGCAGCAGGGCCATGCGGTCGCCTTCCAGCCGGGCCAGTACGTCGCCCTCGCGCAGCCGCTTCTTGTAGGCCTGCGCCAGGTCCATCACCAGTTGTTCGCCGGATGCCGGGCCGCCGGCATCGACCACATGGGTGTAGCGGTCGATATCAATGTAGAGCAGGGCGGCATAACCGCCGTGTTCGCGGCTGTGCGCCAGTTCGGCGCTGACCGCCTCGGAGAAATGCCGGGCATTGCTGAGGCCGGTCAGCGCATCGTGCAGGGATTCCCAGTGCAGGCGCTCGGCGTTGTGGCGGTCGGCGGTATCGCGAAACACCAGAACCGAACCGCGCTCGCCGCGGGCCAGGCCGGTCGGTTGCAGGGCGCATTGCAGGCAGAGCGCCTGCCCGGCCTGGTTGCTCAGCATCCGCTCGGCCGCCGCCAG
>JBGSKT010000569.1:0-4003 GCA_041741075.1 Lysobacterales bacterium | reverse complement strand
AAGGCCGCGGTCGGACTTGCGGCTGGAAAGAAGGTGCCATCCCAACGACGCCACGGCTGGTAGGTGGTGGACGGGTTGTAGAAAACGCCGTTGCGGGTGAAGGTCCGAGTTTCGATGCGCACCGGAAAGGTATCGGGCACGATGTCCGGCATGAAATCCCAGCCCATCGATCCCGAGTCGTCGAGAATGAACCAGATGTTGGCTGGCAGTGCCGATCCGGTCTGCAGCGGCACTTCAGGCAGCGGCAGTGCGGCCTCAGCAGAAAATCCACTGATCGCCAGCACCGAGGTCAGCACGACCAGCAAGGGACGATAGCCGAAGGACGACGAACACTTGGGATGGGCGTGCATACTAATTCTCCAGATCAGGGGGCAAAATTGGATTGCAAAATAATTTGTCCGCGGTTTGCGGCGACACTACGGGCTGTAATTCGGAATCGTCGTGAAAAACAACCTGGATCCACGTCATCTCCCCCTCTATCACAGCCGGGCGTATTCGTCCCCACGCCCAGATCTTCGATGAAGTACTGTGGTTGCACCGCTGCACCGCCGCCAAGATTTACGCTCGCGTTCACCCAGCCGACAAAGGCCGGATCCAGCCAACGGTCGAGCGAGCCCACCGCCGGGACGGGTTGGGCACATAAACCGAAATTGCACCCCCCCACTGGGAATGCCGGCGTTGGTCGCAGGTCCAGCCGTGCTTCAGCTTCGCGCAGCGCCGCTTCCGCCGCTTGGAACCCCAGGCTGCGATCGAGCAGGTTTGCCCCCATGCGTTCTTCTAGCAATGTGCCCCGAAGGCTGGCAAGGCCGAGCAGGGTCATGAGCAGGAGCAGGATCATCACTACTACCAGGGCGGCGCCGCGCACCAGGGCGGCGCCGCGCACATTTCGCGCTGGCGCTTTTTTGTTTGAAACGGTTCGATTCATATGCTGCGATTCCGTAAGACAACGACGAAATTTACTTGTCGCTGCAAGGCCCCACCGTCGCTGCCGACACCGGTTTCTCCTTCGGCACGACCGCTGAGGGTCAAAGTAACATTGGCCCCAATCACGTCCTTCCAGCGATTTGCAGCGACCAAATTCGCAGGAACGTAGCCCGCCGCGCCCCTAAGCATGTAGGTGACCTGCATGTTGACTACACCTTCGGCAATTTCTTCATCGACCAGTGCCCCAGACCTTAGGGTGCTGCGAAACAAGGCAGACAAGGGCTGACCATTTATGCTGTTCACGCGGCCGGTATCACCGATGTACCAGCGCGAGGCGGACAGACGGGCGATCGTCGAATTTGGGCCATAGGTGTATCGGTTCCCAATTACACTTCCGCAATCGGTCGGCCAGCCAAGCCCTCTGCTGCAATTTCCGATCGAGCCGGTGCCGGTGTCGTGCTCAACAGTGGCATTCACTCCATTTGGGCCGGTCATCTGAAAAATCGATGCTTGCTCGAAATTGCACACCATCAGGATATCGTCCGGTCGAAACGGGCGATTGGGATCGCTGACCTGGAATGCAGCCGCGGTCGGGTTTTGCGAGACAACGGTGATGCCGGTGCCGGCTGCGGACTTGATGTCGAAGGCATCGGTTCCGGCGATTCGACTGCCGCGCCCTGCCGCCGGAGGCTGCGGGGCGCTAAGCACCTGCCCTTCATCGTACCCGGTCAAGCCGTCAGCAAAGGACATGGACCAGTTTAGGCCGGCACCCGCACCAATCAACGTATTGGCCGGCGCTGGCAGGTTTTTTCCGCAGGGATTGCCGCCGGCCTCGCGCAGCTCACGCGCCATGATTTCGAACGCGGTACGGGTGTTTTCCTGGATGCGGCCCAGGCTCTCGGTGGCGGCATAGGTCTGCTGGTTGGTGACAAAGATGCTGACCGCGCCGCCGACCACCAGCAGGCCGAGGACCATGGCGATCATCAGTTCGATCAGATTGATACCAACTTGGCCACGGCGCACGCCCAACCGCGGCGAACGCGAAGCACAGGGGATGGAGAAACTTTTCATAGACGGCTCACGGTGACCACTTGATATGCGGCTGCGGCCGCGGCACTGGCGTTGGTACCGCGGCTGTCATTCCAGCGAACGGTGATGGTGCAAACGCTGACGGCGCAATTAATGGAGCCGCGGGCGCTGGCGCCGAGCGTCGCCTGCAAGGATGCCAACCAGGCGTTGCGGTCAGCTACTGCGAGCGCATTACCCCCTGCGGGAGCGGTGTCTATGGCCATGTTGTAACCGCCATTGCGCGCAATCATGACGCCGCCGGCATTATTGGCGCGCATCGCATCCAGGATCGAGTAGGTCTGGATCACCGCCTGACTGCGTTCGAGCGCGCTGCCGCTATTGCGCAGGGCACTGGCCTGCAATGCCGCTACGCCGAGCAGGCCGACGGCGAGGATGAACACCGCGATCAGCACTTCGACCAGGGTGGCGCCGCGCTGGTGGACTGCCCGGGGCGGCACTCGCCCGGCTGGTGTCCGATGGGTTTTGCTTCTCAACATAGGATTCGTCCTCAAAGGGTCGATCGATCAACCGTAACCCGACTAACCGTCAATCCGGTGGCGCGCCAGCGCAGGTCGGGACGCTGGCACGGACAATGGCAAGGCGGCTTCCCGATCCAATCGACACTTGGCGCACGTTTTGAACGGGGTTGGTGGCCGGCTCGCAGACACCAATTCGTGCGGTCAGCAACGCACCCGCGGCATCGTGGGCGAGGCCGTCGGAGCGAAAACTGACCAAGCCGGTGTTGCCGATGGCCGCGCTGTTGACGATCAGGGTGCCGGGACGGATGGTGCCAGAACGCAGGACGACTTCGGCGCCATTACGGTTGTTATTGCGGTCGGTATCGGTGAACACGATCCAGCCGTTGGTCCAGTTTGGCCCGCCGGAGCAAGTGGCAGCGGCGTTGGCCGGTGTGGCGCTAGCGCAGACCACGACCCTACCGTTGTTGCGGATCGCTTCGCTGCGCGCGATCTGCAGGGAGGCGATCAGTTCGTTGGCGTGGCTGGTGATGCGGTTGCTGATGATCAGGCTGTTGAAGCTCGGCACCGCGAGAGCCATCAGGATGGCGAGGATGGCGATGGTGACCATCAGTTCGATCAAGGTGAAGCCGCGCGCCGGTCGGCGTCGGGCGGTGATCGGTGTGGATTGGCGTTGGCGTGCGGGCGACGGCAAGGCGGCATTCCTCTCTTGATGCGGGGCACGCTAGTCTAGCCACAGCCGAAAGGCGAGGCCGAACCGATCGGCGGTCGGATGCGGGGGGTGAGCGGGCGGTGGTTGTGGGTGGGGGCAGCGGCGGTGGCGTAAGCTGGCGGGGCAAGTAAGAGCTTGTGGGAGTTTGTGGGAGCGACGGCACGTCGCGACTTGGCTATCGAAGCGACGGTCGCGACGTGCCGTCGCTCCCACAATTTCCGTTTCCCTCGAAATGACGGTCGCGACGTGCCGTCGCTCCTAAATTCCGTATTCCTGCTCCTACGAGTGGTGGATGCGCTGCGCTTATCCACCCTACGTCCGACCGCAGTCGTCCATCAATCCCCAATCCCCAATCCACAATCCACAATTCCATTCCTGTTCCCGACCCCATGACGCCATCGAACGCCCACCCGCTCGAATCCCTGTGGCAGGCACCGGCGATCGTTTCGGTGGTGCTGGCGGGGGAAGGGTTGGCGCTGGTGCTGGCCTTGTCGCCGGGCTTGATCGGGGATCGCTGGGTGTATTTCGGGCTGGTGTCGCTCGCGATCCAGTGGGTGATTCTGCTGACGCTCGGCGGGCTGTATCTGCTGCGCGGTCCGCTGGCGAAGTGGAGCGCCTGGCGGGTCGCCTGGCTGACGCTGGCGCTGTTGCTGGCGGGTACGCTGGTGGTGCTCGCGACCAACTATCTGATGCTGCGCGAGATCTGGTTCTGGCCGGCCGGGGCCTGGCGCAATCTGTTGCTGCAGATGCTCGGTATTGCCCTGGTGGTCGGCCTGCTTGCCCTGGTTGCGTTCCAGAATTACTGGCGCGGCCGTCAGTTGCT
>JBGSKT010000568.1:0-2972 GCA_041741075.1 Lysobacterales bacterium | reverse complement strand
CAGCGCCGTGCAGTGAAGGTCTTCGATCTCAGCAGATGGTTTCCAGATATTCTTTCATGTATGACATCGAGACCATTAAAGTGATACTTTACGGGCGAGAACTGGCAATTATCTTCAAATCAATGCGAAGGTAGGGCTAGCAAATCCATGCTGGCGATGCCATTGGTTGAGAAACAGTAAGACACCGCCTGCGGGGTAACGCCCCCCGGCAAAGCGGTGATGCTGACCGAGCCACTGCGGTTGCTCAGGATGCCGGCCGAGCCGGTCTTGCCATCCACCGCCGTCACACTGCCGGTCAGCGCAAACGCTGCCGCAGCCAGAAACCATCGATTCAGATGCATAGTTGAGTTCCCCTCGGAATTAAATCAAGTATTGAAGTGCCCCGCCCCCGGTTGTTCCAGCGGGCGACACGGGCGAACCTTAACCGAATCTTTACGTCAATCCAAGTGCCTGTGCCGGTCCCTTGGTTGCCTGTCCCGTGGTGTAGAGCCCATTTGGCAATGCCCCCGCGCGACGGTTGAAAATGCCCCCCTTTTCCTGCTGGGGCCGTTGGTTGCCCGGCGCGTCCCGTGGCCTTGACCTACCTGGAACTTGTCTGGCCCGTTCGGCCTACTCAAATCCCTGTGCAAACAACACCCCGGGCACCGGGTAGGCAACCTGGTGGTACCGATCGACTTCCAGATACCCCAGTTCTTGCTCCAGACCATCTGGCCAGCGTATGGCCACAGCAACCGAAGTGGCCGCGCCCAGACCGAAGTGGACCATGGGCTCATTGCTGCTGCCGCGCGACTCGCCGGCGCGCAGTTCACGCATTTGCTGGCCGCCGTCCGGGGTAGAAATGCGCACCAGGGACCCAATCGCATCGCGGTTGACGGGGCCATTGCCTTCCAGCCTGATCGCCAGCCAGTGGCCACCCGGAGCAAGGTTGCGATTCAAACTGTAAGCAATGTTGTAGTGGCCGAGCATCAGGTCCAGACGACCGTCGCGGTCGTAATCCAGCCAGGCGGCGGCCTGGGTCGGCTCGGTCCGCCCCAGACCACTGAGCATTGTAATGTCGGCAAAGCGGCTGTCCGCCTGATTGCGAAACAGGCGATCGGTATTGCCGGCGGCGAGCTGGCTGGTGGCCAGGAACAGGTCTTCCCAGCCATCGTTGTCGGCATCGAACAGCAGCACGCCCCAACCGATCGCGTCATAACTGATGCCGGCGGCCATGCCCTGGTCGACAAAGCCCAGCGCGCCCTGCGCCTGCTGCCCCCGTAGCAGCACCTGCTCGTGAATGCTGGAATACACCAGGTCCCAATCGCCGTCACGATCATAATCGCCGACCGTGACGCCCATGCTGTAGGCCGGTCGTTCGGTTCCGGTGACAAGCGAGACATCGGTCAGACACCAGCCGCCACAACCCGGCCCGTCATTGCGCCACAGCGTATTGCCGTAGTGCTTGTCGTTGACCACATACAGGTCCGGGTCGCCATCCAGGTCGATGTCGGTGAACACCGCGCCCAATACCAGTTTGGCCAGGGTCGCCGGAGCGAGCAGGGGTGAAATGCTGTGGAAGCTGCCGTCGCCATTGCTGAGAAATATCTGGTCGAGATTACGAGGATCGCCAAGATCGGGCAGCGCTGACAGCGGGTGATTGCCGACGAACAGGTCGAGCCAGCCATCACCATTGATATCGGCCCAGGCGACCGCCTCGCTGCGCCCCTGATTGTCGACGCCGGCGGCCGCGGTCGTGTCGGCAAAGCCCACGCCCTGCAGATTGCGCAGCAGATAATTGCTGCCCCAGCAGGCAACGTACAGATCGGGCCAGCCGTCATTGTCGTAGTCGGCCGCGGCGACGCTGCCGCAACGACCCTTCGGCAGGGCCACCGCGGCTGGCGTGGGAAATGGCAGGAAACTGCCATTGCCCTGATTGAGGAACAGCCTGCTATCCCGAAAATAGCCAGTGACGAACACATCCGGCCAGCCATTGCGGTCGAAATCCGCGATTGCAATGCCGGTGGACGGCTTGTCGGCCAGATGCGGCGCGTCAATGCCCGCCTTCGAGGTGACATCGGCAAAAAGTTGGGCGTGCGAGGTCGTGGACAGAACGAACACCAGTGATCCGGTGAGCCATTGGGCAAACCACAGTCGCCGCCCGCGTCGTCGCAGCGGCTCACGAATCGGCTGTCGCGGCGTACCGACCGGTGTCACACCCACCCCCTTCCCAATGCGTCAGATCGAACGCGCCACATGCGGCGCAAAGCGTGCTGGCCTGGCGCACATTACAGCACACCCACGACCCGGCTCAGTACGCTCCGCTTCCAATAGCCGGGGACCCGTCATTCGCACCATCCGGCGTCGACCATTGTGGTAGCGACGACGCGTCGCGACTGTCGCTTCGATCACCGGTCGCGACGTACCGTCGCTCCTACAGACAGCCGGGGTCGCTTGTTTTTGTGGGAGCGACGACGCGTCGCGACTGCTGTTTCGATCACCGGTCGCGACGTACACGTCGCTCCTACAACTGCCGCTCAGCCCTTACTCGCCGCCGCGAAGATCGCCGCGGCGGCGGATTCGGTGAGCGGTACCGGGTTGCCGCCCGCCGACGGATCCTCCACCGCCATTTTGGCGATCAGTGCCGCGTGGCGGTCGTCCACGCCGAGTTCTGGCAGGGTGTGCGGCACGCCGACTTCGCGGCGCAGCTGCAAAACGAACTGCAGGAAGCTGTCGAAGCTGGGGTCCGGCAATCCCAGATAGGCGGCGAGCCGGGTGATGCGTTCCTCGATCGCGCTGCGGTTGAAGGCGAGCACGTACGGCATCAGGGTGGCGTTGGTCATGCCGTGGTGGCTGTCGTAGAGCGCGCCGATCGGATGGGCGAGCGCGTGCATGCCGCCCAGGCCCTTCTGGAACGCGGTGGCGCCCATCGCGGCGGCGGCCATCATCTGGCCGCGCGCCTCAATGTCGGTGGGCTCGCGCATCACCCGCGGCAG